>NZ_CEEDAR010000019.1:0-150512 GCF_979252985.1 Clavibacter sp. AC415
ACGACCAGGACCGCGACGCCCTGCACGTGACGCTCGCCGACGAGGCGTACGCCCTCGACGGGCAGACGAGCGCCGACACCTACCTCGTCATCGCCAAGATCCTCTCCATCGCCCGCCGCTCCGGCGCCGACGCCGTGCACCCCGGCTACGGCTTCCTCGCCGAGAACGCCGACTTCGCCCAGCAGGTCATCGACGCCGGGCTCATCTGGATCGGCCCGTCCCCGAGCGCCATCGAGCAGCTCGGCGACAAGGTCACGGCCCGCCACGTCGCCGAGCGGGGTCGGCGCCCCGCTGGCGCCCGGGACGCTCAACCCCGTGTCCGGCGCCGACGAGGTGCTCGACTTCGTCGACGTGCACGGCCTTCCCGTCGCCATCAAGGCGGCGTTCGGCGGCGGCGGCCGCGGCCTCAAGGTGGCCCGCACCCGCGAGGAGGTGCCGGAGCTGTTCGAATCCGCCACCCGCGAGGCCGTCGCCGCCTTCGGCCGCGGCGAGTGCTTCGTCGAGAAGTACCTCGACCGCCCGCGCCACGTGGAGACGCAGTGCCTGGCGGATTCCGCGGGTACCGTCGTCGTGATCTCCACCCGCGACTGCTCGCTGCAGCGCCGCCACCAGAAGCTCGTGGAGGAGGCGCCCGCCCCCTTCCTCACGGACGAGCAGAACGCGCAGCTCTACGCCGCCTCGAAGGCGATCCTCCGCGAGGTCGGGTACGTCGGCGCCGGCACGTGCGAGTTCCTCGTGGCCCAGGACGGCACGATCTCCTTCCTCGAGGTCAACACGCGACTCCAGGTCGAGCACCCCGTCTCCGAGGAGGTGACGGGCATCGACCTCGTGCGCGAGCAGTTCCTGCATCGCCGCTGGTGGCCTCATCGACTACGACGACCCGGCGCCGCGCGGGCACTCCTTCGAGTTCCGCGTCAACGGCGAGGACCCGGGCCGCCGGCTTCTTCCCGCCCCCGGCCCCGTGCACGTGTTCCAGGCGCCCGGCGGCCCCGGCGTCCGCGTCGACTCGGGCGTCCGCGCGGGCGACGAGGTCTCCGGCGCGTTCGACTCGCTGCTCGCGAAGCTCATCGTCACCGGATCCAGCCGCGAGGACGCCCTCGAGCGCTCGCGCCGCGCCCTCGACGAGTTCGAGGTGCAGGGCCTGCCGACCGTGCTGCCGTTCCACCGCGCCATCGTCCGCGACCCCGCCTTCGCCCCGGCCGACGGCGCGCCCTTCTCGGTCTACACGCGCTGGATCGAGACCGACTTCGACAACACCATCGAGCCCTGGTCCGGCGCCCTCGCGGACGCCCAGGAGGCGCCCGCGCGCCGCACCGTCGTCGTCGAGGTGGGCGGCAAGCGCATCGAGGTGAGCCTCCCCGAGGACCTCGCCCCCGCGGCCGGCGCCGCGACCTCGCGGCGGGGTGCCGCGGCTCCCGCCCGGCGCAAGCAGGGCGGCGCGGTCGACACCTCGGGCGGCGGATCCGTGACCTCGCCCATGCAGGCCACCGTCGTCAAGCTCGCCGTCCAGGGGCAGGGCCAGCAGGTCGTCAAGGGCGACCTGCTCGTCGTCCTCGAGGCCATGAAGATGGAGCAGCCCCTCACGGCGCACCGCGACGGCACCGTCCAGGGCCTCGCCGCCGAGGTGGGCCAGACCGTGCCGTCCGGGCACCGGCTGCTCGACATCGTCTGATCCCGCGATGACCACGGCCGGTCCCCGCGGGGGCCGGCCGTCGTCGCATGCGGGCCGCGCGGGCCGCGGAGCGCCAGAGCGTCAGAGCGCCAGAGCGCCAGAGCGTCAGAGCGTCAGAGCGTCAGAGCGTCAGAGCACGATGTGCATGGCGCGCGCGGCGTCGGAGATGCTCCCCGACAGCGACGGGTAGACCGTGAACGCCCGGGCGACGTCGTCGACCGTGAGGCGGTGCTCGACCGCGAGCGCGAGCGGGAAGATCAGCTCGCTCGCCTTGGGCGCCACGATCACGCCGCCGATGACGTGCCCGAGCCGGTGCGCGCGAACAGCTTCACGAAGCCGTCCTTGACGTTCTGCATCTTCTCGCGCGAGGATTCGAGGCGAGCGGCAGCTTGTAGATGTCGCCCTGCGCGAGCCCCTCCTCGATCTGCTTCTGGGACCAGCCGACCGTGGCGATCTCCGGCTGGGTGAAGATGTTCGACGTCACGTTGCGGAGCTCGGTGGGCTCACCGCGTCGCCCATCGCGTGGTAGACCGCCGTGCGGCCCTGCATGGACGCCACGGACGCGAGCGGCAGCAGGAACGTGGTGCAGTCGCCGGCCGCGTACACGCTCGGCACGAGGCGCGCGCCACGCGGTTGACGCGGATGTGGCCGGAGTCGCTCAGCAGTGGACGCCCGCCTCCTCGAGGCCGATGCCGGCCGTGTTCGGCACCGACCCGACCGCCATGAGGCAGTGGCTGCCCTCGACCACGCGGCCGTCGGTGAGCGTCGCGACCACGCGGTCGCCGTCGCGCACGACGGACTCGGCCCGCGACTTCGAGAGCACGGTCATGCCGTTGCGGGTGAAGACGTCCTCGATGACGCGGGCCGCGTCGGCGTCCTCGCCGGGCAGGACCTGGTCGCGGGAGGAGATGAGCGTGACCTTCGCGCCGAGCGCCGTGTAGGCGGAGGCGAACTCGGCCCCGGTGACGCCGGATCCGACGACGATGAGGTGCTCGGGCACCGAGGCCATCGTGTACAGCTGCGTCCAGGTCAGGATCCGCTCGCCGTCGGGCCGCGCGGTGTCGAGGATGCGGGGGCTCGCGCCCGTGGAGATGACCGTGGTGTCGGCGTCGATCTCGTCGAAGTCGGTGCCGCCGCCGCCCCGTCCCGTGGAGAACGACCACGCGGTTCGGGCCGTCGAGCCGCCCCTCGCCCTGGACGATGCGGACGCCCGCGCGGATGAGGCTCGACTTCATGTCCTCGGACTGCTGGCGCGCGAGGCGCAGGAGCCGGTCGTTCACGGCCTGGAGGTTGACGGCCACCTCGGGGCGGACGGGCGGCGGCTCTGCTCGCCCCGGGAGAAGAACTGGACGCCGAGGTCGGCCGCCTCTCCGAGCGCGTTCGTGGCCTCGGCCGTGGCGATGAGGGTCTTCGAGGGGACCACGTCGGTCATGACGGCGGAGCCGCCGACGCCGACGCGCTCCACGAGCGTCACCTCCGCGCCGAGCTGCGCGCCGGCGATCGCGGCCTCGTATCCCCCGGGGCCGCCTCCGAGCACGACGATCCTCTGCGTGGCCTCGAACTCGATCGATGCGCACATCATCCCCAGGCCGCGCCCCGCGCGCGAACCGGGCCCGCGGCGGCCCGGACGGCGCCGGGCGCGCATTTAGGATCGGGACGGGACCGAGCAACCTCGAGTCGCCCGACGCCGACCCCCAGGAGATCGCGCGCGAGGCGGCCCGGCAGATCGCCGAGCTCACGGGCGTCGAGCGCCACGACATCGCCCTCACGCTCGGCAGCGGGTGGGGGTGGGCGGCGGACCTCCTCGGCGAGACCACCGCCACCATCCCCGCCACGGAGGTCGTGGGCTTCTCCAAGCCGGCCCTCGAGGGGCACGTCGGCTCGCTGCGGAGCATCCTCCTGCCGTCCGGCCGGCGCGCCCTCGTCATCGGCGCGCGCACGCACTACTACGAGGGCCACGGCGTCCGGCGGGTCGTGCACAGCGTCCGCACCGCGGCGGCGACCGGCGCGACCACGATGATCCTCACGAACGGCGCGGGCGGCATCAAGCGCCACTGGACGCCCGGCACGCCCGTGCTCATCAGCGACCACATCAACCTCACCGCGGACTCGCCGCTCGAGGGCGCCACCTTCGTCGACCTCACCGACCTCTACTCCGCGCGGCTCCGGGCCGTCGCGCACGAGGTCGAGCCCGACCTCGACGAGGGCGTGTACTGCCCAGTTCCGCGGCCCGCACTACGAGACGCCCGCGGAGGTGCGCATGGCGGAGGCCATCGGCGGCCACATCGTGGGCATGTCCACCGCGCTCGAGGCCATCGCAGCCCGTGAGGCCGGCATGGAGGTGCTCGGCATGTCGCTCATCACGAACCTCGCCGGCGGGGATCAGGAGACGCCGCTCAGCCACGAGGAGGTCATCGAGGCCGGACGCGCCGCCGAGGGCCGCATCGGCGGGATGCTCGCCCGCATCGTGGGCGCCCTGTGAGCGGCGAGGAGACGCAGGCGCTGGTCGCCGCCGCACGCGCCTGGCAGGCCCAGGATCCGGATCCGGTCACGCGGGCCGAGGTCGACGGGCTGCTCGCCGCCCTCGACGGATCGACCCCGGGGATCTCCGCGGCCGATCGGGAGCAGGCCGCGGCCGGCCTCCGCGACCGGTTCCAGACCCGGCTCCAGTTCGGCACCGCGGGCCTCCGCGGAGAGCTGGGAGCGGGACCGAACCGCATGAACCGCGTGCTCGTCGCGCAGGCGGCGGCGGGCTTCGCCGACTACCTGCGGAGCCGCAGCCCCCGCCCGAGCATCGTCATCGGCTACGACGGCCGGCGCAGACTCCCGCGTCTTCGCCGAGGACACGGCGCGGATCATGGCCGGCGCGGGCGTGCGCACGGTGCTGCTCCCCCGCGCGCTGCCGACGCCCGTGCTCGCGTACGCCGTCAAGCACCTCGCGGTGAGCGCCGGGGTGATGGTCGCGGCGTCGCGCGACCCGGCGCGCGACAACGGCTACAAGGTCTACCTCGGGGACGAGGACCACGGCGCGCAGATCGTCAGCCCCGCCGACCGCGACATCGCCGCCTTCATCCACAAGGCCGCCGGCGAGCGCACCGTGCAGCAGCTGCCCGTGGCCGACGACTACTCCCTCGCACCGGAGTCGCTGGTCGACTCCTACGTGGAGGAGACCGCGGCCCTGTTCGCCGCCCCGCTCGCGCCGCTCACCTGGGTCTACACGCCGCTGCACGGCGTCGGATGGGAGACCGCGGCGCGCGTCTTCGACGCCGTCGGCGTCGACCGGCCGGTGCTCGTCGCGGCCCAGGCCGACCCCGACCCCGACTTCCCCACCGTCGACTTCCCGAACCCGGAGGAGCCGGGCGCGCTCGACCTGGCGTTCCAGGCCGCCGTCGAGTCGGACGCCGAGCTCATCATCGCCAACGACCCCGACGCGGACCGGCTGGCCGTCGCGATCGCCGACGAGCACGGCGCCTGGCGCCGCCTCTCCGGCAACGAGGTGGGCATGCTGCTCGGGCTCGGCATCGCGGAGCGCTACGCGGCCGACGGCGGCACCGGCACGTTCGCGTCGTCCCTGGTCTCCTCGCCCGCCCTCGCGGTCGTCGCGCGCGAGCTTGGCTTCGGGTACCGCGAGACGCTCACGGGGTTCAAGTGGATCAGCCGCGTCCCCGACCTCGTCTACGGCTACGAGGAGGCCCTGGGGTACCTGGTGGCGCCGTGGATCACGAGCGACAAGGACGGCATCTCCGCCGCCGTCGCGGTGCTGCACGGCGTCCTGCTGCTGAAGTCCCGCGGCCAGACCATCGACGACTACGACCGCGCGTTCGCCGAGCGCTTCGGCTCCTTCGCGAGCGACCAGATCTCGGTGCGCGTCACCGACCTCGCGGTCATCCCCCGCATCATGGCGAAGCTGCGGCAGTCGCCGCCGGCCTCGATCGGGTCGCGTCGGGTCGAGCGCATGGACGACCTGGCGGAGGGCTCCGCCGACCTGCCGCCGAGCGACGTGCTCCGCTTCCACCTGGGCGACGGGGCGCGCCTCATCGTGCGCCCGAGCGGCACGGAGCCGAAGATCAAGGTCTACCTCGACGCGCAGAGCACCGTCGGCACCGTCGCGGAGCGCCGGGACGCGGCGCGCGCCATCGTCGCGGACCTCGCCCAGGCCGTCCCCGGGCTGCTCGAGCTCTGAGCGCACGGATCCGCGGGCTGCGCCGGGCCCGCGGATCCGTCGCGGTTCGCGCTGGTAGTGACGCTATCAGTACGCTAGCCTCGCGGCATGCGCATCACCGAGCTCGCCACCGCGACGGGAGTGGCCCCCGCCACCGTCAAGTACTACGTGCGCGAGGGCCTGCTGCCCCCGGGCACCCGCATCAGCGACAACCGCACCGACTACGACGACGAGCACGCCCGCCGCGTCCGGCTGATCCGGGCCCTCATCGACGTCGGCCGGCTGCCCGTCGCACGGGCCCGCGAGGTCCTCGCCGTGCTCGACGACGACGCCCGGCAGGTGCAGGACGTCTTCGCCGTCGCGCAGGACGCGCTCACCCCGGGCCCCCCGCCGACCGAGGCTCCCCCGGCCGAGGCGCTCGCCCGGGTCGACGCCGTCACCGAGGACGCCGGCTGGTGCGTGCTCGAGGGCCACGCGGGACGCGCGCAGGCGGCGCGCGCCGTCGACGCCTTCGAGCGCTCGGGGCACCGGATGGACGACGGCTACCTCGCGCGCTACGCCGAGGCCGCCGGCATCCAGGCCGACGCCGACCTCGACGCCGTGCGGCAACGGGCCGACCGGACCGCCATGGCCGAGCTGATGGTCGTCGGCACGGTCCTCGGCGACCAGCTCGCCGCCGGGCTCCGCCGCGTCGCCCAGGCGACCGTCTCGATGCCCGGCCGCGCCGGCGCGACGGGCGGTGCGGCATGATCCGCCGGGCGTACGCCTGGCACCGGCCGCTGATGACCGTGGCCGCCGTCATGCTCGTGCTCGCCGCCGTCTGCGTCGTCGGGCGGCTGGTGGACGACCGCATCGTCACAGGGGCGCCCGTGTGGGACAAGCCGGCGAAGTTCTCCCTGTCGATCCTCGTCTACGCCGTCTCCTGGGCGTGGCTCATCGCGCGCCTCCCCCGGCACCGCGTCGCCGCCCACCGGCTCGGCACGGTCGTCGCGATCGCGCTCCTCGTCGAGCAGGCCGTGATCGTCGGCGCCGCCGCGGCCGGCACCACGAGCCACTTCCTCGTCGCCACCCCCCTCGCCACTGCGCTGTGGGCCGTGATGGCCGTCTCGATCACCGTGCTGTACCTCTGCACGTTCCTCACGACCCTCGCCGTGCTCCGGCTCCAGCTCCCCGATCCCGCCCTCACCCTGGGCATCCGGGCCGGTGCCGCCATCGCGCTCGTCGGCATGGGGCTCGCTTACCTGATGACGTCGCCGACCGCGGCGCAGCTCGCGGACTTCCACGGGGTGTCGGGCGCGCACACGGTCGGCGGGCCCGACGGCGGCGCGGGCCTCGCGGTCCTCGGCTGGAGCACGACCGGGGGCGACCTGCGGATCCCCCACTTCGTCGGCATGCACGCGCTGCAGCTCCTGCCGGTCGCGGCGCTCCTGATCGGCGCGGCCGGGCGGCGGATCCCCGCGCTCGCCCCGGACCGCGTGCGCGTGCGGCTGACGGCGGTCGCCGCCGCCGCGTACCTCGCCGTGGTCGCGCTGGTGGCCGTGCAGGCGCTGCGCGCCGAGCCCGTCACGTCGCCGTCCTCCTCGACGCTGGCGGCGGCCGCCGGCATCGTGGCGGCGGCGCTGGTGGGCGCCCTCGTGGCCGTCCGGCTCGGAGGCTCCCGGGCGCCGACGGCCGTCCCGGAGACGGACGGGGACGAGCCGGTGGGGCCGACCGCGCCGGCAGACGCGGATCAGCCCAACGCGGCGTCGAGCTTCCCCGAGATCTCCTCGAGGTCGAAGTAGTTGTCGATCACGACGACGTCCGCGTAGGTGGCGCCGATGCGGTCGACGAGCTCGGGCGACGTGAGGATGACCTGCGCGTCCTCCGCGACGGCCGCGACGCTCGCGAGGTCGGCCGCCGTGACGTCGGCCTCGATGCCCAGGCGGGCGAGCGCCCGCTCGGCGTTGACCTTGAGGATCCCGGACGTGCCGATCCCCACGCCGCAGATGGTGACGACCTTCATGCGCTCTCCTCGCCGGCCATGATGCGCCGGACCTCGTCGGTGGTGGTGGCGGCGCGCAGCCGCGGGATGGCGGTGGCGTCGTTGAAGATGTTGGCGAGGTCCGCGACGGACGACACGTGCCGGTCGACCGTGGTGACCGACAGCCCGACGATCACGTCGACCGGGTCGTTGTGCGCGTGGCCGAAGGGCACGGCATCGCGCAGGACGACCACCGCCAGGCCGTCCTCCAGAGTCTCCGGCCCGGGACGCGCGTGCGCGAGCGCGAGGCCGGGCGCGATGACCACGTAGGCGCCGAACTCCTCGATCACCCGGATCATGGCGTCGGCGTAGTCGGCCGTGGCCGCGCCGGAGCGCACCAGCGCGTCGCCGGCGAGGCGCACGGCGGCGCGCCAGTCGTCGGCCGCGGCGCCGATGGTGACGGCGTCGTCCGGGAGCGGTGGGAGCACGGGGGGCGGCCTCTCTGCCTGACGGGTGGACGGGATGCGGGCCGTGCGGCCGCGCGGCTACAGGCGGGCGAACCCGTCGGAGACGATGTCGGCGAGCGCCTCGCGCTCCTCGAGCGGGAGGAAGGCGGCCGCGGCCGCGTTCAGCTGGAAGGCCTCGAGGTCGTCGAGGTCGTAGGCGAAGGCGTCGGTGAGCAGGGCGAGCTCCCGGCTGAGGGACGTGCCGCTCATCAGGCGGTTGTCGGTGTTCACCGTGACGGCGAAGCCCAGCTGGTAGAGCAGGTCGAACGGGTGGTCGCGCATCGCGTCGCCCCACGCCGCGATGGCGCCGGTCTGCAGGTTCGACGACGGGCTGAGCTCCAGCGGGATGCCGCGGTCCTTGACCCACTGGGCGAGCGTGCCGAGGGTGACGAACACGTCCTCGCCCTCCTCGCTGTCGATCTCGATGTCCTCGGCGATGCGGACCCCGTGGCCGAGGCGCAGCGCGCGTCCGTCGAGGAGTGCGCCCCGGATGGACTCGAGGCCATCGGCCTCGCCCGCGTGGATCGTGCGGGGCATCCACTCACGCGCGAGGAGGTCGAACGCGCCCTGCATGCGGGACGGCGGGAAGCCCGCCTCGGGGCCGGCGATGTCGAAGCCGACGACGCCGCGGTCGCGGTGCCGGACGGCGAGCTCGGCGATCTCCGTGCCGCGGTCGAGGTGGCGCATGGCGCTGACGAGCTGGCCGACGCGGATGGAGCCGCCCGCCTCCTCGACGCCGCGGACGCCCTCCTCGATGCCCGCCTGCACGGCCTCGACGACCGCGTCGAGCGACAGGCCGCCGGTGAGGTGCTGCTCGGGGGCCCAGCGGACCTCGCCGTAGACCACGCCGTCCTCCGCGAGGTCCTCGACGAACTCGCGGGCGACGCGGGCGAGGTGCTCCTCGGTCTGCATCACGGCGATGGTGACGTCGAAGGTCTTCAGGTAGTCGACGAGCGAGCCCGAGTCGGCGCTGGTGCGGAACCACTCGCCGAGCGCGTCCGCGTCCTCGGCGGGCAGCTCGATGCCGGCGGCGGCGCCGAGCTCGAGGATGGTCGCGGGGCGGAGCCCGCCGTCGAGGTGGTCGTGCAGGGAGACCTTGGGGAGGTCGCGGTACGACCCTCCGCCGGGCAGCGTGGAGTCCTCGGGAGCGATCGTCATGGGTCGAATCTACTAGCCTCGACGGGGCCCGCGCCGAGTTCGTGAGCGCACTGATCATCGGTGCGCGACGCAGATGGCGGGTCCCCATCGAACCCGGAGGACCCGTGCGCACCAAGATCCTGATCGACTGCGATCCCGGGCACGACGACGCCCTGGCCCTGATGCTCGCTCACGGCAGCCCCGAGGTGGAGCTCGTCGGCATCACCACCGTGGCCGGCAACCAGACCCTCGACAAGGTGACGCGCAATGCGCTCGCGGTCGCGACCGTCGCCGGCATCCACGGCGTCCCCGTCGCCGCCGGGTGCGCGCGCCCCCTGGTGCGCCCGGTCATGACCGCCCCCGAGATCCACGGCGACTCCGGCCTCGACGGGCCCGAGCTGCCGGAGCCGACCGTGGCGCTCGACCCGCGGCACGCGGTGGACCTCATCATCGAGACCGTCATGGCGCACGGCCCGGGCGAGATCACCCTCGTGCCGCTCGGGGCGCTCACCAACATCGCCCTGGCGGTGCGCCGGGAGCCGCGCATCGTGGATCGCGTGAAGGAGGTCGTGCTCATGGGCGGCGGCTACCACGCGGGCAACAGCACCGCCGTCGCCGAGTTCAACGTCGCGGTCGACCCCGAGGCGGCGCACATCGTCTTCGGCGAGTCCTGGCCCGTGACCATGGTCGGCCTCGACCTCACCTACCAGGCCACCGCGACCCCGGAGGTCATGGCACGCATCGCCGCCCTCGGGACCCCGGCGGCACGCTTCGTCGTCGACTCCCTGGAGTCGTACGGACGCGCGTACCACGACCGGCAGGACTTCCCGAGCCCGCCCGTGCACGACCCGTGCGCGGTGGCGCGCGTCATCGACCCGCGCCTGGTGTCCGTCCGTCGGGCGCCCGTGACGGTGGAGCTGGCCGGCACGCACACCACCGGCATGACGGTGACCGACCTCCGCCGCCCCGCCCCCGCCGACTGCACGACGCAGGTGGCCGTGGAGCTCGACCACGCGGGCTTCTGGGACGTGGTCGTCGACGCCCTCGAGCGGATCGGCTGACCCGCCCACCCGAGGACGGCGGCGCCCGGGTCCGTCCGGCTGTCCGGCCGCCTGCGTGGAGCGACCGGACGGACCGGCTCAGCCCTCGGCGGTGATGCGCTCGCGCACGAGGGGACCGCGCGCGACGTGCTCGTCGGGGTCGCCGACGCGGTAGGCGCCCTCCAGCGACTCGAGAGCCCGGGCGAAGCGCTCCGGCTCGTCCGTCGACAGCGTGAAGAGCGGGTCGCCGCGGCGGACCGTGTCCCCCGGCTTCGCGTGCAGGTCGACGCCCGCGGCGTGCTGCACGGCGTCCCCCTGGCGGGCGCGTCCCGCACCCAGGCGCCAGGCCGCGATGCCGAACGGCAGGGCGTCCTGCTGGACGAGCACGCCGTCGCGCTCGGCCACGACGACGTGGGTCTCGCGCGCCACGGGCATCGCGGCGTCCGGGTCCCCGCCCTGCGCGCGCACGGTGGCGCGCCAGGAGTCCATGGCGCGGCCGTCGCGGAGGGCGTCCTCCACGTCGGCGTCGGGCATGCCGACGGCCGCGAGCATCTCCCGCGCGAGCGCGAGCGTCAGCTCCACGACGTCGGCGGGGCCGCCGCCCGCGAGCACCTCGACGGACTCGCGCACCTCGTTGGCGTTGCCGATGGCGAGGCCGAGCGGCACGTCCATGTCGGTGAGGAGCGCGGTGGTCCGCACGCCCGCGTCCGTGCCGAGCTCCACCATGGTGCGCGCCAGCTCGCGCGACCGGTCGATGTCGGTCATGAAGGCACCGGACCCGAACTTCACGTCGAGCACGAGGGCGCCCGTGCCCTCGGCGATCTTCTTGCTCATGATGCTCGACGCGATGAGCGGGATGGCCTCGACCGTTCCCGTGGTGTCGCGGAGCGCGTAGAGCCGCTTGTCGGCGGGTGCGAGACCGCTGCCCGCGGCGCAGATCACGCCGCCGTGGTCCTTCATCTGCTGCACCATCTCCTCGGTGCTGAGGTCGGCGCGCCAGCCCGGGATCGACTCGAGCTTGTCGAGCGTGCCGCCGGTGTGGCCGAGACCCCGGCCGGAGAGCTGCGGGACGGCGACCCCGTAGGAGGCGACCAGCGGCATGAGCGGGAGCGTGATCTTGTCGCCCACCCCGCCCGTGGAGTGCTTGTCCACCGTGGGCTTGCCGAGCCCGGAGAAGTCGAGGGTCTCGCCGCTCGCGATCATGGCGAGGGTGAGGTCGCGGATCTCGGTGCGGTCCATGCCGCGCAGGAGGATCGCCATCGCGAGCGCGGCCATCTGCTCGTCGGCCACGTAGCGGTCGGTGTACGCCTCGACCAGCCAGTCGATCTCGGCGGTCGAGAGCCGGCCCCCGTCGCGCTTGGCGCGGATGAGGTCGACGACGTCGAACGCGGCGCTCATGCCCGGTCCCCGTACGCGTCCAGCGTCCGCGGCCCGAAGGCGTCGGGCAGGACCTCGTCGATGGTGCGGACGCCCGAGACGGTCTCCAGCAGCATGCCCGGCACCGCGTGCTCGAACAGCAGCTGGCGGCAGCGCCCGCACGGCATGAGGATGTTGCCGTCGCCGTCCACGCACGTGAACGCGACCAGCTGGCCGCCGCCCGTGAGGTGCAGGACGGAGACGAGGGCGCACTCGGCGCAGAGGGTGAGCCCGTAGGACGCGTTCTCCACGTTGCAGCCGGTGATGACGCGGCCGTCGGTGGCGATGGCCGCGACCCCCACGGGGAAGCGGGAGTACGGCACGTACGCGCGCTGCATGGCGTCATGGGCCGCCTCGCGGAGGGAGCCCCAGTCGATGCCGCCCGACTCCACGGGCTCGACGCCGCTCACGACTTCACGTAGGGCTTGCCGGCCGCGGCGGGACCGCGCACCTGCCCCACCAGTCCGGCGACCGCGGCGATGGTCACGACGTACGGCAGCATCAGCATGAACTCGCTCGGCACGGGCGACCCGATGACGCCGAGGACGTTCTGCAGGTTGCTCGCGAAGCCGAACAGGAGGGCGGCGAGCGTGGCACGCAGCGGATCCCACCTGCCGAAGATGACCGCGGCCAGCGCGATGAACCCGGCGCCCGCCGTCATCTCCTTGTTGAACGCGCCGACGGAGCCGAGGGTGAAGAAGGCCCCGCCGAGCCCGGCGATCGCGCCCGCGAGGGACACGTTCCAGAACCGGGTCGCGGCGACCTTGATGCCCACGGTGTCGGCGGCCTGCGGGTGCTCGCCGACCGCGCGGAGGCGGAGCCCCCAGCGCGTGTGGAACAGGCAGAACCAGACGAGGAACACGGCCACGTACATGAGGTAGACGATGATCGTCTGCCGGAACAGGACCGGGCCGATGACGGGGATCTGGCCGAGTACCGGGATGTCGATGCGGTCGAAGCGCGGCGGCGAGTTGAGCGTGCCGGGGTCCGCGGAGAGCACCTGCGAGAACAGGAAGCTCGTCAGGCCCGTGACCAGCACGTTGAGCACGACGCCGACGATGACCTGGTCGACCAGGTACCTGATGGCGAACGCGGCGAGCACGAACGACACGAGCATGCCGGCCACCATCGCGGCGGCGAGCCCGATCAGCGGCTGGCCCGTGATCGACGCGACCACGGCGGACACGAACGCGCCGGCCAGGAGCTGGCCCTCGATGGCGACGTTGACGACGCCGACGCGCTCCGAGAGGACGCCGCCGAGGGCGCCGAAGATGAGCGGCACCGAGAGGCTCACGGTGCCGACGAGGAGGCCGGGCACCGGGATCGTCTGGCCCGCCGACGCCCAGGTGAGGAACGCGACGAGGAAGAGGACCGCGAAGACGGCCGTGAACCACAGCGGCGTCCGCGCGGAGCGGCGCACGAGCAGCACGGACACCGCGGTGAGCGCCGCGAGCAGCACGGTGACGACCACGCCGGTGGCGGCGGTCGGCAGCACCACGGGCGCCAGCTGGATGAGGTCCGTCCCGGTCGAGAGCCCGAACGTGCTCGAGCCCTCGCGCCCGAGGAGCACGAACAGGACGAGCGAGACCGCGGTGAAGAACCCGAAGGCGACGGGCGCCTTCCAGCTCGTGGCGACGGTGCGCTCGAGCGCGGTCGCCGCGGGGTCGTGGGGCGCAGGGGACGACGCCGTGGTGGGGGTGGTCGCGGTCACGATGCCGTCGCCGCCTTCCGGGTCCGGGTGGTGCGCCTGGCCTGGCCCGGCGCGGGGAGGCGGAAGACCGCCCGCACGAGCGGGGGCGCCGCGATGAACAGGACGATGAGCGACTGGACGACCACGACGATGTCGATGGGCACGCCCTCGGCCGCCTGCATGGAGAAGCCGCCGGCCTTGAAGGCGCCGAACAGGATCCCCGCGACGAAGACGCCCCACGGCCGGCTGCGGCCGAGCAGCGCCACGGTGATGGCGTCGAAGCCGATGCCCGCGTCGATGCCCGAGCTGAAGCCCGTGGTCACCGTTCCGAGCACCTGGCTCGCTCCGGCGAGGCCCGCGAGCCCGCCCGAGATGAGCATGGCGTAGAGGTAGGAGTTCTTGACGTCGATGCCGGCGACCCGCGCCGCGCTCGGGTTCTCGCCGACCGCGCGGAAGCGGAAGCCGAGGCCCGAGCGGTTGAGCAGGTACCAGATGACGACCGTCGCGACGACGACCACGAGGAAGCCCGCGTGCAGCGAGTACTGGTCCCCGAGGAGCGGCGGGAACACGGCCGTGTCGAGCATCGCCGGCGTCTTGGGGTTGTTGGACCCGGGCGCCTGCAGGAGCCCGGGCGTCCGGAGCAGGTAGGAGATGAGGTAGAACGCGACGTAGTTGAGCATGATCGTGACGATCACCTCGTGCGCGCCGGTGCGGGCCTTCAGGAGCCCCACGATCCCGCCCCAGAGCGCGCCGCCCGCGATGCCCGCGGCGACCGCGAGCACCAGGTGGACGACGGGCGGCAGGTCGAAGCTGAAGCCCACCCAGCCGGCGCACGCCGCGGCGATGAGCATCTGGCCGCGGGCGCCGATGTTGAACAGGCCGACGCGGAACGCGATCGCCACGCCGAGGCCGGCCGCGATCAGCGGCGTCGCGAAGGTGAGCGTCTCGGTGAGCGGCTTGATGCCGTTCGCGAAGCCGGGACGGCGGAAGTTGTACACCGAGCCCTGGAAGAGGGCGGAGTAGGCGCCGGACGCGGCGTCCCATCCGGCGCGGAGCGTGTCGAGCGGGCGGCTGAAGAAGTACCCGGCCGCCTCCTGCGTCGCCTCGTCGGTGACGGCGATGAGGAGCGCGCCCACCACGAGGGAGAGCACCACCGCCAGGACGGACAGCAGGGCGCTGCCGCTCGCGATCTCGCGGAGGACCTGTCCGGCGCGCGAGCCCTCGGGGCCCTCCCCGGGCTCGCGTCGGCGGGCGCGGCGGTCGCCGCGGCGGGGACGCCGGCCGGCGCCTCCGCGCGCGTGGGGTCGCCGACCGTTCCGGCCTCGCGACCGGAGGCGGGCAGCTGCCCCGCGGACGGGTCCGCCGGGCCGTGGCCCTCGGGACGTCGGGTGTCGTCGGTCATGCGGTGCGCCCTCCGGCGGTCGTGGTGGTGGAGACGGATGCCGGGACCTCGCCGGCCATCATGAGGCCGAGCACGTCGCGCGGGGTGTCGCCGGGCACGATCCCGACGATGCCGCCGCGGTACATCACCGCGATGCGGTCGGCGAGGGCGGCCACCTCGTCGAGCTCCGTGGAGACGACGATGACGGGCAGGCCGCGGTCGCGCGTCTCGACGACGCGGGTGTGCACGAACTCGATCGACCCGACGTCGAGCCCGCGCGTGGGCTGGGCGGCGACGAAGAGGCGCAGGTCGCGGCTGAGCTCGCGCGCGAGGACCACCTTCTGCGCGTTGCCGCCGGAGAGGCGGCCGACGTGGGTGTCGATGCCCTGCGTCCGGATGTCGAACTCGCGCACGCGGTCGCGCGCGAACTCGTCGAGGTACCCGAGCTTCAGGGATCCGGCGACCACGAAGGGCGGGCTGTCGGACCGGTCGAGCATGAGGTTCTCGGCGATGGTGAACTCGGCGACGAGCCCGTCCTCGTTGCGGTCCTCGGGCACGAAGCCCACGCCCGCGTCGAGCACGCGGCGGACGGACCGGCCGGTGAGCCGGGTGCCGTCGAGGTCGATGGTGCCGGACACGCGCGGCTGCAGCCCGAGGATCGCCTCGGTCAGCTCGGTCTGGCCGTTGCCCTGCACGCCCGCGATGGCGAGGATCTCCCCCGCGTGCACCTCGAAGCTCACGCCGTCGACGACGACCTGGCCGGACGCGTCGATGACGGTCAGGTCGCGCACGACGAGGGCGGCGGCGCCGGGCGTCGCGGGCTCCTTGGCGACCGTGAGCGACACGCTGCGGCCCACCATGAGGGACGCGAGCTCCGCGTTGCTCGCGGTGGGCTCGGCCTCGCCGACCACCTTCCCGAGCCGGATGACGGTGATGCGGTCCGCGACCTCGCGCACCTCGCGCAGCTTGTGCGTGATGAAGACGATGCCGGTGCCGGCGTCCCGGAGCTGCTTCATGATGACCATGAGCTCGTCGGTCTCCTGCGGCGTGAGCACGGCGGTGGGCTCGTCGAACACGAGCACCTCCGCGTCGCGCGACAGCGCCTTGATGATCTCCACGCGCTGCTGGACGCCGACGGGCAGGTCCGCGACGAGCGCGTCCGGGTCGACGTCGAAGCCGAACCGCGCTGAGATCTTGCGCACCTTCGCGCGGGCTCCGGCCAGGTCGAGCCGGCCGCCGAGCTTCGTCTCCTCGTGCCCGAGCATGACGTTCTCCGCGACCGTGAACACGGGGATCAGCATGAAGTGCTGGTGCACCATGCCGATGCCGGCGGCCATGGCGTCGCCGGGCCCGGCGAAGCGCGCCACCCGGTCGTCGAGGAGGATGTCGCCCTCCTCGGCCTGGTACAGGCCGTAGAGCACGTTCATCAGCGTGGACTTGCCCGCGCCGTTCTCACCCAGGAGGCAGTGGATCTCGCCCGGGTGGACGACGAGGTCGATGTGGTCGTTGGCCACCAGCGCGCCGAAGCGCTTGGTGATGCCCCGCAGTTCGAGCTTCATCGGATCAATCTGTTCGGTGGGACGGGTGAGCACGCGGCGGGGGGACCGGCGACTGCCGATCCCCCCGCGGTGCGTTCGATGCTACTTCGTCGGCGGCGTCGCTACTCCGTGAGCGACGACGGCGACTCGACGGTGATGGAGCCGTCGACGATGCCGGCCTTGATGGCGTCCAGCTCGCCGGAGAGCTCCGCGGGGACCTCGGACTCGTAGTCGTGGAACGGGGCGATGTCCACGCCGCCGTTCTCGAGCGTGCCGACGTACGGCGTCGCGTCGAACGCGCCGTCGGCGGCGGTCTTCACGACGTCCTCGACGCCCGCGTCGATGCCCTTGAGCACCGACGTGAGGAAGAGGTCCTTGAGGTCGGGCGCGGTCTCGTACGCGTCGGAGTCGACGCCCACCATGACGACCTGCTTGTCGCTGGAGTCGCGGATGGCCTCGCCGGCGCTCAGGAAGATCGGGCCGCCGACGGGCATGATGACGTCCGCGCCCTGGTCGATGAGCGTCTGCGCGGCCGTCTTGGCCGTCTGGTTCGCGACGAACTCGCCGGTGAACGAGCCGCTCTGGCTGGCGACGTCCCAGCCGATGGCCTTGACGTCCGCGCCCTTCTGCTCGTTGAAGTAGGCGACGCCGTCCACGAAGCCGTCCATGAAGATCGTGACGGTCGGGATCTGCAGGCCGCCGAAGGTGCCGACGGTGCCGGTCTTCGAGTAGGCCGCCGCCGCGTAGCCCGCGAGGAACGCGGCCTCGCTGGTGTTGAAGGTGATGGGCTTCACGTTCGGCGCGTCGATGGACGCGTCGTCGATGATCGCGTACTCGATGTCGGAGTTGGCCGCGGCCGCCTCCTTGGTCGCGTCGGCCAGCAGGAAGCCGACCGTGACTATGAGGCCGCAGCCCTGGTCGGCGAGGTTGGTGAGGTTCGGCGCGAAGTCGGTCTCCGCGGCGGACTCGACCGGCTTCGGCGCCGGCAGGCCCAGGTCGTCGACGGCCGTGTTGAGGCCCTCGAAGCCGAGCTGGTTGAACGACTTGTCGTCGAATCCGCCGGAGTCGGAGACCATGCAGGTGAGGAGGTCGCTGTCCGTCTCCCCGCTCGCACCCCCGCTCGTGGACTCCGGGGCGGCGCCGCAGCCCGCGAGGAGCGCGGTGATGCCGACGGCGGCGAGACCGCCCAAGGCGGCCTTTCGGGTGGTGATGGTCACTGTGGCCTCCAGTTGCAGCCCGGGTCCGCCGGGCGATGTGGCTTCATGTTACCCATGCGCGGGAATGCCCCCGAGGCCCTCGGCGGCCTCCGTGGCGCAAGCGTTACCGATCCGCGACGAGGCCGAAACCCCGCCGAAACGCGGCCTCTGCTACGGGGTCGAGACGGACCGCACCTCGACCTCGCCGGAGACGATCCGCGCCTCCAGCGCGTCGAGCTCCGCCTGCAGCTCGGCCGGGACCGACGCCGCGAGGTCGTGGTACTCGGCGAGGCCGACGCCGCCGTTCTCGAGCGTGCCCACGTACGGCTCGGAGGAGAAGGTGCCCTCGGCGTCGTCGCCGACGATGTCGACGACCGCCTGGCCCGTGTCCTTGAGCACGCTCGTCAGGAGGAGCGGGCGGTACTCGGCCGGGAGGGTGTCGTAGCCGTCGTTGTCGACCCAGATGAGCTTGCCGCTGCCGTGCTGGAGGATCGCCGACGCGGCGCCCTCCCCCACCTGGCCGGCGACGGGCATGATGACGTCCGCGCCCTGGTCGAGCAGGTTCTGCGTGGTGGTCTGGCCCTTGGCGACGTCCTCGAAGTCGCCCGTGAAGGTGCCGTCCTGCGCCGCGGCGTCCCACCCGAGCGCGACGACCTGCGTGCCGTGCGCCTGGTTGTAGGCGGCGACGCCGTCGACGAAGCCGTCCATGAAGAGGGTGACCGGGGGCTGGTTGCCGCCGCCGAACGTGCCGACCTTGCCGGTCTCGCTCACGCCGGCCGCGAGGTAGCCCGCGAGGTAGGAGGCCTGCGCGGTGTCGAACACGAGCGGCTTGACGTTGGGGGCGTCGACGACCTCGTCGACGATGGAGAAGTGGACGTCGGGGTTCTCGGCCGCCGCGGACGCGGTCGCCTCCGCGAGCTCGTAGCCGACGGTGAGGATGAAGCCGCATCCGGTGCCGACCGCCTGCTCGACGTTCGGCCCGAGGTCGGTCTCGGAGGTGGACACGAGGACGTCGGCCTCGATGCCGAGCTCCTGCTCCGCGCGCTCCAGGCCCTCCCAGCTCGACTGGTTGAAGGACCGGTCCTGGAGGCCGCCGGAGTTGGTGACCATGCGGGCGCAGTAGTCGCTCGCGGACGCGGTGCCGCTGGCGGCGGGATCGGGCGCCGCGCCGCAGCCGGCGAGGGCCGCGGCGGCGAGGAGGGCGGTGGGCAGGCTGGCGGCGCGGACGGCGCGGCGGGTGCGGGGCATCCCCGGAATCTAACGGCGGGATCCGCCGCCCCGGAGGCCCGGGAGACGGCCCGGGGGGATCGTCTGCCCCTTCGTTACAGGACGTCCGTCCCGCCGCTGAGCTTGAGCGCGTCCACCACGCTCTTCACCCGCTGGGCGTTCTCCTTCGTGGTGACCAGCAGCGCGTCGGGGGTGTCGACCACGACGATGTCGCGCACGCCGATGAGGCTGATCACGCGCTTGCTGTTGGCCACGACGATGCCGCTGGAGGCGTCCGAGAGCACCCGGGCGTCCTCGCCGAGGATGACGAGGTCGGACTTCCGTCCGCTGGAGTGCATCTTCGCGACGGAGGCGAAGTCGCCCACGTCGTCCCACGTGAACGTGCCGGGGATCACGGCGAGCGCACCGCGCGCGGCGGCCGGCTCCGCGACGGCGTAGTCGATGGCGATCTTCTTGAGGTTCGGCCAGACCCGGTCGACGACCACGCCGCGGTCGGCGGTGTCCCACGCCTCGGCGAGCTCCAGCACGCCCTTCAGCAGCTCGGGCTCGGTGCGGCCGAGCTCCTCGAGGAGCCGGTCGGCGCGGGCGATGAACATGCCGGCGTTCCAGAGGTGCGTGCCGCCCTTCACGTAGCCGCGCGCGACGCCGATGCTCGGCTTCTCCACGAAGGACGCGACCTCCAGGGCGTGCGGCGCGTCGGGGATGCTCAGCGCCTTCCCGGTGTGGATGTAGCCGAAGCCCGTCGCGGGCTCGGTGGGCGTGATGCCGATGGTGGTGATGTAGCCGGCGTCGGCGGCGATGACGGCCTCGCGCACGGTGTCCCGGAAGCGGTCCGGGTCGGCGATGACGTGGTCGGCGGCGAAGGAGCCGATGATTACGCCGGGCTCCCGGCGCTCCAGGATCGCGGCGGCCAGCGCGATGGCCGCGGTGCTGTCGCGCCCCTCGCTCTCCAGGACCACGTTCGGGTCGGCGAGCTCGGGCAGCTGGGCCTCCACGGCGGCGCGGTGCGCCCGGCCCGTGACGACCATGATCCGGTCGGCGCCGGAGAGCGGGGCGAGCCGCTCCCACGTGTCGCGCAGCAGGGTGCGGCCGGAGCCGGTGAGGTCGTGGAGGAACTTCGGGGCGTCCGCAGGGGAGAGCGGCCAGAGCCGGGAGCCCACGCCCCCCGCGGGGATCACGCTGTAGAAACGGGAGATCGCGCTCGTCTGCTCGGTCATGGGCCCACCCTATCGGCAGCCTGGGAGCCACCCGGATGCGGCGAGTTCACGCACCCGCAACGGGGCGTTCACGGCCGCGCGGCGGCCGGGACGGCGCCCGTGCCTAGCGTCGCAGGCATGCGAGTAGCCGTCGTCAGCGAGAGCTTCCTCCCCACCGTCAACGGCGTCACCACGAGCGTCTGCCGGGCGCTCGAGCACCTGCGGGACCGCGGCCACGAGGTGCTCGTCATCGCGCCCGACGCCGGCGCACCGGCCGAGTTCGCCGGGTTCCGCGTGCACGGCGTCCCCGCCATCGCGTACCGGCAGTTCCCCGTCGGGATCCCGAGCCGCGCGTGCTCCGCCTGCTCGCCGACTTCGCGCCCGACGTGCTGCACGCGGCGTCCCCCCTCTTCCTCGGCGCCCAGGCCATCGCGGCCGCGACGCGCATCGAGACGCCCTCCGTCGCCGTCTTCCAGACGGACGTCGCGGGCTACGCGCGCCCGGAACGGGCTGGCGGCGACGGCGCCCTGCGTGTGGCGGCTCGTCCGCTGGATCCACCAGGGCGCCGACCTCGCCCTGGCGCCCTCGAGCGCCGCCGCGGCGGACCTGGCCGCGGCGGGCGTGCGGGCAGCGCGTCGCCCGCTGGGGCCGGGGCGTCGACCTCGACCGGTACGACCCGCGCAACCGCGCCATGGAGGACGCCGTCGCCCTCCGCCGCCGCGCCGCGCCGGGCGGCGAGACGGTCGTCGGGGACGTCGGCCGCATCGCCCCGGAGAAGCAGCTCGAGCGCCTGTCCGCCCTCCGCGGGATGCCCGGCGTGCGCTTCCTCGTCGCGGGCGACGGCCCGGGGCAGCGCCTGCGCGCGGCGCGCGCTGGCGGGCATGCCCGTGACGTGGCTCGAACGGGTCAGCGGCCGCGAGCTCGCCGCCGCCTACGCCGCCATGGACGTCTTCGTGCACACGGGAGCCGAGGAGACCTTCGGCCAGACGGTGCAGGAGGCGCACGCGTCTCCGGGCTCCCGGTGGTCGCGCCGCGCGGGCGGTCCATCGACCTGGTCGACCACGGGACCGACGGGTTCCTCTTGACCGGCGTCACCCGGGACGCGCACCTGCGCCGCCTCGTGGACGAGCTCGCGGCAAGCGCGCCCCTGCGCCTGCGCATGGGCGAGGCCGGGCGGCGGGCGGTGCTCGGGCGCTCCTGGGCGACCGTCGGCGACGAGCTCATCGACCACTACGGACGTGCCGTCTCGGCCCGTCGATCGGCGCTCCCCACCGCGGATCCGGCGGGTGCGGGACAGGTGCCCGTCGGCGCCTGACGACGGGGCTCACGGGGCCTCAGCGCTTAGGGTCCCTAACGGGTGACCGCCGGGGGCGGGCCGTAGACTCAGGGGACGCGCAATGTCGGCGCGAAGGCGCTCCGCCCACGGGGCACCAGCATCAGGAGGGTCGTTCCGTGTCCATCAAGACGGCAGGAACCCGGGAACCGCAGCAGGTCTCACGAGCACCGAAGGTCCCCGCCGGGACGCTCTACCGGGGCCGTGAGGGCATGTGGTCGTGGGTGCTGCATCAGCATCACCGGCGTGTCCATCTTCTTCTTCCTCCTGGTGCACGTGCTCGACACGAGCCTCATCCGGGTGAGCCCCGAGGCGTACAACGCCGTCATCGGCACGTACAAGAACCCCGTCATGGGCATCGGCGAGGTCGCCCTCGTCGGAGCCATCGGGTTCCACGCGCTCAACGGGCTGCGCATCATCCTCATCGACTTCTGGAAGTTCGGCGCCAAGCACCAGCGCCTGATGTTCTACGTCGTCTTGTCATCGGCCTCTCGGTAGTGCTCATGGCGGGCTTCGTCCCGCGCCACCTCCTCAACGTCTTCAGCGAAGCGGGATGGATCTGATCATGAGCGACATCGCACAGCAGGTCAGCATCGAGAAGCCCCGCCAGGCGCGCCAGCCCCGCAAGCAGGGCGGCGTGAACTGGGAGAAGTGGGGCTGGATGTACATGCGCGCATCGGGCGTCGTGCTCGTCGTGCTCATCTTCGGCCACCTCTACGTCAACCTCATCCAGGGCGAGGGCATCAAGGCCATCGACTTCGCGTTCGTCGGCGGCAAGCTGTCGGACCCGTTCTGGAAGGTGTGGGACATCGCGCTGCTCTGGCTCGCGGTCATCCACGGCGCCAACGGCATGCGCACCCTCGTGAACGACTACGCCGCGTCCCGCGCGCACCCGCACCGATCCTCAAGGGCGCGCTCATGGCGTCCACCGTGGTCCTGCTCGTGCTCGGCACCCTCGTCGTCTTCACCTTCGACCCGTGCCCCGCCGGCCAGCCCGCGGACCTCCTGCCCGCCTTCTGCGGCGACCTGTAGCCGCTCCCCTACGTCTCGAGAAAGAGCCCTGTGACCACCGACTCCACCACCCCCGGTTCCGAGCCCTCCGCGAGCACCATCGTGGACGGCGTCCACTACCACCAGTTCGACATCGTCATCGTGGGCGCCGGCGGCGCCGGCATGCGCGCGGCGATCAGCAGAGCAGCCGCCAGCAACACGGCCGTCATCTCGAAGCTCTCCCACCCGCTCCCACACGGGCGCGGCGCAGGGCGGCATGGCCGCGGCGCTCGCCAACGTCAGGACAGCTGGGAGTGGCACACCTTCGACACCGTCAAGGGCGGCGACTACCTGGTCGACCAGGACGCGGCCGAGATCCTCGCCAAGGAGGCCATCGACGCGGTCATCGACCTCGAGAACATGGGCCTCCCCTTCGACCCGCACGCCGACGGCAAGATCGACCAGCGCCGCTTCGGCGGCCACACCGGCCGACCACGGCAAGAGCCCGGTGCGCCGCTCCTGCTACGCGGCCGACCGGCACCAGGCCACAATGATCCTGCAGACGCTGTACCAGAACTGCGTCAAGTTCGGCATCAACTTCTACAACGAGTTCTACGTGCTGGACCTCGTCATGGCCGAGGTCGACGGCAAGCAGCAGCCCGCGGGCGTCGTGGCCCTCGAGCTCTCCACCGGCGAGATCCACGTCTTCCAGGCCAAGGCCGTCATCTTCGCCACCAGCAGCTTCGGCAAGATCTACAAGACGACCTCGAACGCCCACACCCTCACGGGCGACGGCGTCGGCGTCATCTGGCGCAAGGGCCTGCCGCTGGAGGACATGGAGTTCTTCCAGTTCACCCAACCGGGCTCGCCGGCCTCGGCATCCTCCTGTCGGAGGCGGCCCGCGGCGAGGGCGCGATCCTCCGCAACAGCGAGGGCGAGCGGTTCATGGAGCGCTACGCCCCCACCATGAGGACCTCGCCCCCGCGACATCGTGGCGCGGTGCATGGCGACCCAGGGGATCTGCACAAGGACGGGGCGCCGGCCCGAACAAGGACTACGTCTACCTCGACATCACGCACCTCGAGCCCGCCGTCATCGACGCGAAGCTCCCCGACATCACCGAGTTCGCGCGCACCTACCTCGGCGTCGAGCCGTACACGGAGCCCGTGCCCGTTCTGCCGACCGCGCACTACGCGATGGGCGGCATCCCCACGAACATCAAGGCGGAGGTGCTGTCCGACAACACCACCGTGGTGCCCGGCCTGTACGCCGCCGGCGAGTGCGCGTGCGTCTCGGTCCACGGGTCCAACCGCCTCGGCACCAACTCGCTCCTCGACATCAACGTCTTCGGCAAGCGCGCGGGCAACTACGCCGCCGAGTACGTGAAGACCGTCGACTTCACCCCGCTGCCCGCGGATGCCGCCGAGTTCGTGAAGGGCCTCGTCGAGGGCGCGCGGAACTCGAACGGCACCGAGCGGATCTCGACGCTCCGCCGCGAGCTGCAGGAGTCCATGGACCGCAACGCCCAGGTTTTCCGCACCGAGGACACGCTCATCGAGGTCACCAAGGTGATCGCGGACCTGCGCGAGCGGATCACGAACATCCAGGTCCAGGACAAGGGCCAGCGCTTCAACACCGACCTGCTCGAGGCCATCGAGCTCGGATTCTCCTCGACCTCGCGGAGGTCGTCGTGTACTCGGCGATGTACCGCAAGGAGAGCCGCGGCGGTCACTTCCGCGAGGACTTCCCCAAGCGCGACGACGAGAACTACATGGTCCACACCATGGCGTACCTCACCGGCGACGCCCACAGCACGGACGCCGGCGACCACATCAAGCTGAGCACCAAGCCCGTGGTCATCACGAACTACCAGCCGATGGAGCGGAAGTACTGACCTCAGGTCAGCGCCCGCCCGTCACCGCAGCACCGATCGGAAAAGGACTCGAATCGTGAGCACCGCAACCCTGGACGCACCTCCCACGGGGGCGAGGCATCCGCCATCCCGACCTTCACGGTCACCCTCATCATCCGCCGCTACCTCCCCGGCCAGGACGCCGAGCCGCGGTGGGAGGACTTCGACGTCGAGGTCTACCCGACCAACCGCATCCTCGACGCCCTGCACAAGATCAAGTGGGAGCAGGACGGGTCGCTGACCTTCCGCCGCTCCTGCGCGCACGGCGTCTGCGGGTCCGACGCGATCGGCATCAACGGCCGCAACCGCCTGGCCTGCAAGACGCTCATCAAGGACCTCGACATCAACCAGCCCATCTACGTGGAGGCCATCAAGGGCCTGCCGCTGGAGAAGGACCTGGTCGTCGACATGGAGCCGTTCTTCGAGTCGTTCCGCGACGTGCAGCCCTTCCTCATCTCCAACACGAAGCCGGAGAAGGGCAAGGAGCGGGATTGCCAGTCCGCCGCCGAGCGCGCCCGCTTCGACGACACCACCAAGTGCATCCTCTGCGCCGCGTGCACGTCGTCCTGCCCCGTCTTCTGGACGGACGGCCAGTGCTTCGGCCCCGCCGCCATCGTCAACGCGCACCGCTTCATCTTCGACTCGCGCGACGAGTCGAACGTGCGCCTCGACATCCTCAACGACAAGGAGGGCGTGTGGCGCTGCCGCACGACCTACAACTGCTCGAGGCGTGCCCCCGCGGCATCCAGGTGACGCAGGCCATCGCCGAGGTCGAGCAGGCGATCATGCGCGGCAGGGCGTAGCACCGCACCTCCCGCAGACGGACGGCCCCGCAGCTCCTCGGAGCTGCGGCCGTCGTCGTGCATCCCCGGATGCTGATCGTAGAAGGAGACCCCCGGCGTCTGAGATCCGTGATGCGTCAGATCGGATCAGCGGGCGGCAAGCGCCTGCTCGGCGGCGGCGCGGGCGCCGGCGGCCGTGCGGGCGGTGAGGACGGCCGCAGCCGCGGCGCGGGCGTCGTCGAGCGTGCGACGCGAGAGCTCGAGGCGGACGTCCGCCAGGGCGGCGGGCGTCATGGAGAGGCTCGTGGCGCCGAGGCCGACGAGGACCACGGCGAGGAGCGGATCCGCCGCCGCCTCGCCGCAGATGCCGACCGGGGTGCCGGACGCCGCGCCGGCGTCGCCGAGCGTCCGCACCAGGCGGAGGACCGCGGGGTGCCACGGGTCCTGGTAGGCGGCGACCGAGCCGAGCAGGCGGTCGGCGGCCATCGTGTACTGCGTGAGGTCGTTCGTGCCGATGCTCACGAAGTCGGCCACCTCGACGACCTGGTCGGCGAGGATCGCGAGCGACGGCACCTCGGCCATCACCCCGACCGTGGTGAGGCCGAGCTCGCGGCCGAGCTCGACGAAGTAGGCGGTCTCCTCGGCATCGCCGACCATGGGCGCCATGACCCAGAGGTCCGCGTCGGTCGCGGCGTCCGCCGCGGCGAGTGCGGTCAGCTGGTCGCGGAGGACCTCCTCAGGGATTGAGCCGGAGGGCCCGGAGCCCGCGGAGACCGAGGGCCGGGTTCTCCTCGTCGGCGTCGGTGAGGAACGCGAGCGGCTTGTCCGCGCCGGCGTCCAGCGCCCGGACCACGACCTTCCGACCGGGGAAGGCCTCGAGGAGCGCGGTGTACTGCGCGGTCTGCGCGGCGACGGACGGCGCCGTGGCGGCGTGCAGGAAGAGGAACTCGGTGCGGAAGAGGCCGACGCCCTCGGCGCCGAGCTCCACGGCGCGGGCGGCCTCCGCCGGGGATCCGAGGTTCGCCAGCAGCGGGACGGCGGTGCCGTCGGCCAGGGCGCCGTCGGTGACGGGGGCGGCGAGCGCCTCCTCGCGGGCGCGGATGCGGCGGAGCGCATCCTCCCGCTCCGCGTCGTCGGGGCGCACGATCACGAGGCCCGCGGCCGCGTCGACGACGACCTCGTCGCCGTCGGTGAGCTCCGCGGCGCCGACCGCCGACGATGGCGGGGATGGACCGGCTGCGGGCGAGGATCGCGGTGTGGCTGGTCGGGCCGCCGTCGGTGGTGACGAGGGCGAGCACGCGGTCGAGCTCGAGGAGCGCCGTGTCGGCGGGCGCGAGGTCGCGCGCGACGAGGACGAACGGGGCGTCGGCCGTGGGGATCCCCGGCGCGGGCACGCCGCGGAGCCGCGCGATGACCCGCTGGGCGACGTCGGCGAGGTCGGCCGCGCGCTCGGCCATGTAGCCGCCCATGCCGGTGAGGAGCTCCTGGAAGGTGGCGAACAGATCGAACACGGCACGCTCCCCGAGCGGCCCTGGCCGACGAGGCGGCCGACCGAGTCGAGGAGCGCGGGGTCGCGGGCCATGAGCGACTGCGCATCGAGCACGTCCTTCGCGTCGCCGCCCGCGCGGGCGCCGCGCTCCGCCAGGTCGTCCGCGGTGGCGGACAGGGCGTCAGCCACGCGCGCGACCTCGGCGGCGGCGTCGCCCGTGAAGGCCTCCGTGCCGGGCTGGGGAGCGGGTCGGGCATCCGCATGACGGGCCCCGTGGCCACTCCGTGACCGACGCCGATTCCGGTGATGCGCACAGGGACTCCCTCGCTCAGGGTGCGTGCCGCGGGGACGGGCTCCGTCCGCGCGGGTGGCTGTCCGGTCGGGTGCCGGAACGGCCCGCCCACGCTATCAGGGGCGCACCGGCCCGTATCCTCGGGGGATGACCGCCCCCGACGGCCGAGGCCGGCCGAGCACCCGCCCGCCTCCCCCGCGTCCGGCTCCGCACCGGCCGGCGGTCCTGCGGCTCCCGCCGGGATCCCGGCGCTCGTCGCCCGCGTCATGGCGCTGAAGCCCGTTCGCGTGTTCCTCGCCTACGGCGCCGCGGGCGGGCCCATCCTCGCGGCCGGCATGTCCTACCAGGCGGTCTTCGCCGTGTTCGCGGCCCTCGCGGTCGGCTTCTCCGTGGCCGGATCCGTGCTCGCCGGCAACCCGGCGCTCCTCGACTCGCTGCTCGACCTAGTCCAGCGCGCGGTACCGGGGCTGTTCGGCGAGGGCGGCGCGATCGAGGACCCGCAGGCGCTCCTCGCCTCGAGCGCGGTCACCATCACGGGCTTCATCGGCTCCGTCGGCCTCCTCGTCACCGCGCTCGGCTGGCTGGCGTCCACGCGCGACTCGGTGCGCCGCATCTTCGAGCTGCCGCCGCCCACCACGTTCTTCCTGCTCCTGAAGGTCAAGGACCTCGGGCTGGCGCTGTGCTTCGCGCTCGCCATGGTGCTGTCAGCCGGCCTCTCCGTCGTCAGCACCGGGCTCCTCGGGTTCGTGTTCCGCCTGCTGCAGGTGGGCGAGGACTCGCTGCTGGCGGTCGTGGTCGGCCGCACCGTGGGACTGGTCCTCGTGCTCGCGCTCGACACGGCCGTGCTGGCGGGCGCGTACCGAGGATCCTCTTCGGCATGCGGATCCCCGACCGCAGCTCCTCCAGGGGGCGCTCCTCGGCGGCATCGCGATGGGCGTGCTGAAGGTGCTCGGCACGGCGCTCCTCGGCGGCGCGAGCCGGAACCCGCTGCTCGCGTCGTTCGCCGTGATCATCGGCCTCCTGATCTGGTTCAACCTCATCTGCCAGGTCATCCTGATCTGCGCGTCGTGGATCGCGACGAGCATGGCCGACAAGGGCATCGACGCCCGCTCGCTCACCCCGAGCAGCTGGAGCGGGAGCGCGTCGAGCGGCTCGACGAGGCCCGCCGGATCCTCGAGGAGGAGGAGCGCGCCCGGGAGCGGGAGCGGTACGCCCATCAGCGCGGCCTCGCGCGTGCTGCTCCGGCTGCGCCGGAAGGGCCGCGGCTAGGCGCAGGGGCCACCGTAGGATCGATCCCATGCCCTCGAACCTCCGCGTCGCGTCCATCGACGCGAACGGCATCCAGGCAGCGTTTCCGCAAGGGCATGGGCGACTGGCTGGCCACGCGCGACGTCGACGTCCTCGCGATCCAGGAGGTGCGCGCCGAGACGGCGGACATCGAGGACCTCCTCGGCCCCGAGTGGAACGTGCTGCACGACGCCGCGACCGCCAAGGGCCGCGCGGGCGTCGCCATCGCCAGCCGTCGCCGCGCCGAGATCCACCGCGTCGCCATCGGCGAGGAGGACTTCGACAGCGCGGGACGCTGGCTCGAGGCGACTACGACGTCGACGGCACCATCGTCACCGTCGTCAGCGCTTTACGTGCACTCCGGCGAGGTCGGCACGCCCAAGCAGGACGAGAAGTGGCGCTTCCTCGACGGCATGGAGCGACGCCTGCCCCAGATCGCCCGGCACTCCGAGCTCGCGGTAGTCGTGGGCGACCTCAACGTCAGGCGCGCGGACTCGACATCCCGCAACTGGAAGGGCAACGTGAAGCGCGCCGGCTTCCTGCCGCAGGAGCGCGCCTACCTCGACCGCATCCTCGGACCGGCCGGCGAGCAGGTCACGGGCGTCGACGGCTCCACGGGGCCCGGCCTCGGCTGGGTCGACGTCGGCCGGCAGCAGGCCGGCGAGGTCGACGGCCCGTACACGTGGTGGAGCTGGCGCGGCAAGGCGTTCGACAACGACACGGGCTGGCGCATCGACTACCAGCTCGCGACCCCGGCCCTCGCCGCGAAGGTCACGGGCTACGCGGTCGACCGCGCCGCGGCGTACGACCAGCGCTGGTCGGACCACACGCCCGTCGTCGTCGACTACGCCGTGCTGATCCCCTCCTCCCGCGCCCCGCCGGCGCCCCTCGAGCGCCCCGCGCTCCCCAGCCGAAGGCATCGCCATGACCGCTCGTCCCGTCCTCTTCTCCGGCATGCAGCCGTCCGCCGACTCCCTGCAGATCGGCAACTACATCGGCGCTCTCCTGCAGTGGAGGGAGCTGCAGACCACGCACGACGCCGTGTTCTGCGTCGTCGACCTGCACGCCATCACCGTCCCGCAGGATCCCGCGGCGCTCCGCGCGAGCACCCGCCGGACGGCCGCGCAGTACATCGCGGCGGGCATCGACCCGGCCGTCTCCACGCTCTTCGTGCAGTCGCACGTGTTGGCGCACACGGAGCTCGCGTGGATCCTCAACACGCTCACCGGGTTCGGCGAGGCCAGCCGCATGACGCAGTTCAAGGACAAGTCGCAGAAGCAGGGTGCCGACGCGACGACGCTCGGCCTGTTCGCGTACCCGACCCTCATGGCCGCCGACATCCTGCTCTACGGCACCGAGGTCGTGCCCGTCGGCGACGACCAGAAGCAGCACGTGGAGCTCACGCGCGACCTCGCCAAGCGCTTCAACACCCGCTTCGGCGACACGTTCACGATCCCGGAGCCGATGATCCAGAAGGACACGGCCAGCATCTACGACCTGCAGGACCCGACGTCGAAGATGAGCAAGTCCGCCGCCAGCGACGCGGGCGTGGTGTGGCTGCTGGACGAGCCGGCGAGGACGGCCAAGAAGATCCGCTCGGCCGTCACCGACACCGAGCGCGAGATCCGGTTCGACCGCGGCGAGAAGCCCGGCGTCTCCAACCTGCTCACGATCCTGTCGGCGTTCGAGGGCACCGCGGTGCCGGCGCTCGAGGAGCGCTACGCGGGCCGCGGCTACGGCGACCTCAAGAAGGACGTGGCCGAGGTCGTCACGGGCGCCTTCGAGCCGATCCGCGCCCGCACGCTGGAGCTGCTCGACGACCCGGCCGAGCTCGACCGGGTGCTCGCCGGCAACGCGGCACGCGCCGAGGAGCGGGCCGACGCCATGCTCGCCCGCGTGTACGACGCCGTGGGCCTCGTGCGCCGCGTCGGACGGTGACGCTCCGGCTGGTCCTCCTCGACCTCGACGACACGCTGGTCGACCACCGCGGCGCCGTGGCCGACGGGATCGCCGCGCACCTGGTCGCGCGCGGGCTGCTGGACGCGGCCGACCCCGCGGCGGTCGCCCGGGCCGTCGCGCTGTGGCGCGCGCTGGAGGAGGAGCACTACCACCGCTACCTCGCGGGCGAGCTGGACTACGAGGGGCAGCGGCGGGCACGGGCGCGCGGGTTCCTCGCGGCCTGGCCGTCGCCCCAGACGCGGCCGCGCTCGCCGGTGCCTACGCCGACGACGACCGGGCGACGGACGCCTGGTTCCGCGGCTACCTGGACGGGTACGAGGCGTCGTGGCGCACCCTGCCCGGCGCGCACGAGGCCCTCGACGAGATCGCGCGCCGGCACCCGGCGGTGCGGTTCGGGGTGGTGACGAACGGCGAGCGGCGCCAGCAGGAGCCGAAGATCGCCGCGGCCGGGCTCGCCGGCCGCCTCGACCCCGTGGTCTGCTCGGGCGATCTGGGCTTCGCGAAGCCCGACCCGCAGATCTCCTCCTCGCGTGCGCCGAGGCCGGCGTGGACGCGGCTGACGCGGTGATGGTCGGCGACCGGCTGCGCACCGACGCGCTGGGCGGCTCCGACGCGGGCCTCGGCGGCGTCTGGTTCGACGCCGACGGCGCCGACGCGACGGGCTCCGCCTTCGTCCGATCCGGCCCGCGATCCCGCCGGCGACCCCGAGCGCGGCTGGCCGGAGGACGTGCCCGCGGAGGACCGGGCGCGGGCCGAGCGGGCGGACGTCGTGCGGATCACGTCGCTCGACCGTCTCCCCGATGCCGTGGACGCGGCGACCCGCGCCTGACGGCGGGCTCGACGCCGTCTCCACGCGCGATCGACGCGCGCCGGACGCCCGCTCGACGCAATGCGGCGTCACGCTCCCGGCGCTCCCAGCCTCGTGGGCTACCCTCGGGGGATACACGTGCTCCGGGGTCGGTGGAAATCCGAGCCGGCGGTGACAGTCCGCGAACGGACGATGCGCGACCGGGTCCCGGGAGCCTCGTCCGCCGATCCGGTGGGATTCCGGGACCGACGGTGAGAGTCCGGATGGGAGGCGCACGCGGCGCCAGCGACCCTGCCGGCGTCGAGGTCTCGTCGACCGCGCCCGGAGTCCGTCCACGGACGAGGACACCATGCACGACGACCCCACTGCAGTCGACCTGCGGCGCGCGATGCGCCGCGGCCTCGAGCTCGCGGCCGAGGGTCCCGCCTGGGGGCCGAACCCGCGCGTCGGCTGCGTGATCCTCGACCCCTCCGGACGCGTCCTCGCCGAGGGCCGCCACCGCGGCGCCGGCAGCGCGCACGCCGAGGTCGACGCGCTGCGGCAGCTGCCCGCCGGGGCCGCCCGCGGGTCCACGGCCGTCGTCACGCTCGAGCCCTGCAACCACACGGGGCGGACGGGGCCCTGCGCCCGGGCGCTCGTCGAGGCGGGCGTGGCGCGCGTCGCCTACGCCGTGGCCGACCCGGGCGCCGCGTCGTCCGGCGGCGCCGCTCGGCTGCGCGCCGCCGGCGTCGAGGTCGTGCCCGACGTGCTCGCCACGGAGGCCGGGGAGTTCCTCCGCGTCTGGCTGGGGTCCGCCCGGCTCGGCCGCCCCTTCGTCACCGCGAAGTGGGCCTCCAGCCTCGACGGGCGCATCGCCGCCGCGGACGGCACCAGCCGCTGGATCACCGGCCCCGCCGCCCGCGAGGACGTGCACCGGCGCCGCGCCGAGGCCGACGCCATCCTCGTGGGCACCGGCACCGTCCTCGCCGACGATCCCGCGCTCACCGCCCGCCGGCCCGACGGGACCCCCTACCCGCACCAGCCCGCGCGCCCGTCGTGCTCGGCGACCGCGCCGTCCCCGACGACGCGGCCGTGCACCGGCACCCGCGCCGCCTCGTCCGGATCGCCGGCCACGACCCCGCCGCGGCCATCGCGGAGCTCGGCCGCCGAGGGATCCGGCACGTCTTCGTGGAGGGCGGTCGCACGATCGTCTCCGCCCTCGTCGCCGCCGGGCTCGTGGACGAGGTGGTCGCCTACCTCGCGCCCGTGCTCCTCGGCGGCCCCCGCACCGCGACCGGCGACCTCGGCGTGCCGAGCGTGCCGGCCGCCCAGCCGACTCACCCTCATCAGCACGACACGGCTCGGGGACGACCTCCTCGCGACCGCGCGACCCACCACGGAAGGCCAGTGATGTTCGCCGGGATCATCGAGGAGCGCGGACGCGTCCTCGCGCTCGACGCCGAGGGCGACTCCGCCCGGATCACGGTGGAGGCGCCGCTCGCGGTGTCCGACGCCCGGCACGGCGACTCCATCAGCGTCGACGGCGTCTGCCTCACGGTCGTCGCGCAGACGCCGGAGGGCTTCACCGCCGACGTCATGCGGCAGACGCTCATGATGAGCTCGCTCGGGCGGCTCGCCGTCGGCGGGCACGTCAACCTCGAGCGCGCCGCGCGCGTCGGCGACCGGCTCGGCGGCCACATCGTCCAGGGCCACGTCGACGGCACGGGCCGCCTCCTCGCGACCACCCCCGGCGAGGCCTGGCGGATCCTCCGGTTCTCGCTGCCGGCCGACCTGTCGCCGCTCGTCGTCGACCGCGGTTCCATCACGGTCCAGGGCGTGAGCCTCACCGTCAGCGCGGTCAGCCCGACCGACACGGCCGACGCCGACGCCTGGTTCGAGGTGTCGCTCATCCCCGAGACGCTCACGGCGACGACGCTCGGTGCCCTGGAGGTCGGCGACGAGGTCAACCTCGAGACCGACGTGCTCGCCCGCCACGTGCAGCGCATGCTCGCGCTCGACGCGCGCGGCCGCGACGACCGCGGCCGCGACGACCTCGCCCGCGACGACCGCGCGGGGGTCCGCTCGTGAGCCTCGCCGGCATCCCCGCCGCCCTCCAGGAGCTGCGCGCGGGCCGCCCGGTGATCGTCGTCGACGACGAGGGCCGCGAGAACGAGGGCGACGTGCTGCTCGCCGCCGAGTCCGCCTCGCCCGAGTGGGTGGCGTGGCTCGTGAGGCACTCCTCCGGCTTCATCTGCGCACCCATGACGAACGAGATCGCCGACCGGCTGGAGCTGCCGCTCATGGTGGCCGACAACCGCGACCCGCGCGGCACCGCGTACACGGTGTCCGTGGACGCGGCCGACCGGCTCTCCACGGGCATCAGCGCCTCCGACCGCGCGCACACCCTCCGCGTGCTGGCGGACCTCGAGAGCGTGCCCGCGAGCCTGCACCGGCCGGGCCACATCCTGCCGCTGCGGGCGGTGGAGGGCGGCGTGCGCGAGCGCGACGGCCACACCGAGGCGGCGGTCGACCTCCTCACGCTCGCGGGCCTCACGCCCGTCGGCGCGATCAGCGAGATCGTGCAGGACGACGGCGAGATGATGCGACTGCCCGGGCTCCTCGCCCTCGGCGAGGCGGAGGGCGTGCTGGTCGTCACCATCGAGGCGCTGAAGGCCCACCTGGAGGAGTTCCACTGCGACCGGGCGCTCGAGCCGGCGGTGGAGATCCCCGAGGCGTCGCGCGTCATCTTCGAGGTCGAGACGACCGTCCCGACCACGCACGGCACCTTCCGGCTGCGGGCGTACCGCGACCGCACCACGGGCGCCGACCACGTCGCCGTCGTGTCGGGCGACCCGAGCGCGCACGGCACGCTCGTGCGCGTGCACTCCGAGTGCCTGACGGGCGAGGCCCTCGGGTCCCTCAAGTGCGAGTGCGGGCCGCAGCTCGACGCGGCGCTCGACGAGATCCAGGAGGCCGGCGGAGTGGTCGTGTACCTGCGCGGGCACGAGGGGCGCGGGATCGGACTCGTCAACAAGCTGCGCGCGTACCGGCTGCAGGAGGACGGGTTCGACACGCTCGACGCCAACATCGCCCTCGGGCTGCCCGCGGACGCCCGCGACTACGGCGCGGCGTCGGCGATCCTGCAGGACATGGGGATCGAGGACGTTCGACTGCTCACCAACAACCCCGAGAAGGTCCGGCAGCTCGAGGCCCACGGCGTGCGGGTGACGGAGCGCGTGCCGCTCGTCGTCGGCGTCACCGCCGCGAACGCCGGGTACCTCGCCACCAAGCGCGACCGGATGGGGCACCGCCTGACCCTCGCCGAGGAGCCGGCGGCCGTCGTCGTCGACACGGACATGCGCATCGGATCCGACGCCTACCCGGACGCGCAGGCGCCCGACGGGCTCACGACCACCACCGCCACCACCACCGCGACCGCGACCGGCCCCGCCGGCGCACGACCCGCCGCGCCCGCGGCCCCCGAGGAGGAGACCGCATGAGCGGACACGGAGCACCCGAGATCGACCCCGACGCGCTCGACGGATCGGGGCTGGCCGTCACGGTCGTCGCCGGCCGCTGGCATGACGAGATCAGCGCGGGCCTCCTCGCGGGCGCGCGACGCGTCCTCGACGCGGCCGGCGTCACCACCACCGTCATCCGCGTGCCCGGCAGCTTCGAGCTGCCCGTGGTCGCGCGGGCGGCGCTCGACGCGGGAGCGGACGCGGTCGTCGCGCTCGGCGTGATCATCCGCGGGGGCACGCCGCACTTCGAGTACGTCTCGGACGCGGCGACGTCGGGCCTCACGCAGGCGTCGCTGCTCACGGGCAAGCCGATCGGCTTCGGCCTCCTCACCCTCGACGACGAGCAGCAGGGCCTCGACCGCGCGGGGCTCCCCGGCTCGAAGGAGGACAAGGGCGCCGAGGCGGCCGAGGCGGCGGTCACGACCGCCCTGCTCCTGCGCGGCATCCGCGGCTGACGCCGGGCACGAGCCGCGTCGCTCGGCTCGTCGGCCCGCGTGGCGCTTTTGATATCGAGAACGGGTATCAGTAGGGTCGTCAGCAGCGCCCCCGGATCGTCCGGCCCCGGGCGCCCGTGGACGGAGGCCCGGCGCATCCCGCCCTCGACGTCCGCTCCCTGTCGGTCTCCCTCGACGGCACCGCCCTCGTGCACGACGTCGACCTCCGCATCGACCCCGGCGAGCGCGTGGCGCTGGTCGGGGCGTCCGGATCCGGGAAGTCGCTCACCGCGCAGGCCGTGCTCGGGACCCTGCCGCCCGGCGCTCGGGTGCGCGGCGCCGTCGCGCTCGGCGGCCGGGCGCTCCGCCCGTCCGCGCCGCGGCAGCGCCTCGGCCGCGTCGCCGCCGTGCAGCAGGACTCCCTCGCGGCGCTGAACCCGCTCGCGACGGTCGGCGCCCAGCTCGTGGCGGCGGTCCGCGCCGCCCGCGCCCGCGGATCCGCCGCCGACGCCGGGCTCCTCACCCGCCGCGACGCGCGACGCGAGGTGGCGGCGCTCCTCGCGGAGGTGGGCATCGAGGATCCCGACGGCGTCCTCCCGGCCTTCGCCGCCGAGCTCTCGGGCGGCCAGCGCCAGCGGGTGTGCCTCGCGCTCGCGCTCCTCTGCCGGGCCGACCTGCTGCTCGCCGACGAGCCCACGACCGCGCTCGACGTCGTGACGCAGGCGCGCGTCGTCGACGTGATCCGGCGCCGCCTGGACGCCACCGGCCAGGCCCTCCTGTTCATCACCCACGACCTCGCGGTGGCCGCCGCGCTGTGCGACCGGGTCGTCGTGCTCGAGGCCGGCCGCGTGGTCGAGGCCGGGTCGATGCGCGGGCTCGTCCGTCGGCCGCGCCACGCCTACAGCCGGGCCCTCGTCCAGGCGGCCACGCGGCGCGCGCTCGCGGGGGGCGGCGCCGCGGACGGGGCCCACGCGTCCGCGTCGGCCCCGCTCGCCGCGGTGGCCGCCCCGTGACGGGCGCCCGTCGCGACGCGTCCGCCCCGACCCCGGTCGGCACGCGCGTCCTGGCCGGCCCCGGGACGGGCGCGCTGACCGCCACCGGCGTCACGCACCGGTACCCGCCCCGCCGCGACCCGGCCGCACGCCGCGCCGCCCGCGCGACCCGGTCGTCCGGCGCCTCCCATCTCCGTGGTCCCGCGCCCGCGCTCGACGAGGTGTCCTTCCGCGTCGTGCCCGGCGAGACCGTCGGCATCGTGGGGCGCTCGGGGTCCGGGAAGTCGACGCTCCTCCGCGTGCTCCTCGCCCTCGAGACGCCCGCCGCGGGCGTCGTCTCACTCGGCGACCGCGCCGTGGTCCCCGGCCGCGCGTCGGCCCTCCGCTGGTACCGGCGTCGGGTGCAGCTGGTGCCGCAGGACCCGGGCGCGAGCCTCGAGCCGCGGATGACCGTGCGGCAGCTCGTCCGCGAGCCGCTCCGTCGGCTCGACGTGCCCGGCGACCACGCGCGCATCGTCGCCCGCGCGCTCGACGACGTGGGCCTCGCCGCCTCCCTGGCCGACCGGCGGCCCGGCGAGCTGTCCGGCGGGCAGGCGCAGCGCGTGGCCCTCGCCCGGGCCATCGCGGCATCCCCCGGGATCCTCCTCGCCGACGAGCCCGTGAGCGGGGTCGACCTCCCGCTGCGGGACCGCATCATCGAGCTGCTCGACGGCCTCGTGCGCGACCGCGGCCTCGGGCTGGTGCTCGTCTCCCACGACCTCGACGCCGTCGCGCGGCTGTGCGGCCGGAGCGTCGTGCTCGCGGGCGGGCGCATCGTGGAGGAGGGGCCGACCGACCGCCTCCTCGCGCACCCTGCGCATCCGGCCACGCGCGAGCTCGCCGACGCCGTCCCGAGGCTGCCGGGAGCCGTCACCGCATGACCGCGCCCGATCCCGCCCGCGTCGCGGGCCCCGCCGCCGTGCCGCCGGGCCGCCTCCCGCGGTCGGCCGGTCCGCCCTCGACCGTCCCCGCCGGCCTGCTCCTCTCCAGCCAGCTCGCGTTCAACCTCGGCTTCTACGCGGTCGTCCCGTTCCTCGCCGTCGTGATGCGCGACGACCTGGGGCTCGGTGCGCTCGCCATCGGCCTCGTGCTCAGGCGCCCGCACCTTCAGCCAGCAGGGCCTGTTCCTCCTCGGCGGGATGCTCGCCGACCGCTTCGGCCCCCGCACCCTCATCGCGGCCGGATGCGCGGTGCGGGTCGCCGGGTACCTGGGCCTCGCGCTCGCCGCGGACCTGCCCGGCTTCCTCGTCGGCGCCGTCCTCACGGGCATGGGCGGCGCGCTGTTCAGCCCGGCCCTGCAGAGCCTCGTCGCGGCGGCCGACGTCCGCGGACGCCCCACCCGGGGCCGCGGCCGGCCGTCGCTGTTCGCGGCGCTCGTGCTGGTCGGCGAGGTCGGCGCGGCCGTGGGCCCGCTCGTCGGCGCGGCGCTGCTGGGCTTCGGGTTCTCCGCGACCGTCCTCGTCGGCGCGGGGCTCTTCGGGGTCGTCGGGGTGGTGCTGTGGTGCCTGATCCCGGCGGGTGCCGACGTACCGGCCGGCCGGACCGGCTCGGCCGCGGCACCGGCACTGCGCGGATCCCCCGCTCCCCGCCCCGCCGCCGACCGCTGGGCCGCGGTCCGCGACCGCCGCCTCCTGGCCTTCTCCAGCCTGTTCGCCGTCGACCTCGTGGCCTACAACCAGCTCTACCTCGGGCTGCCGCTGGAGCTCGAGCGGGCGGGAGCGGGCATGGCCGGCATCGGATCCGCGTTCCTGGTCGTCTCGCTCCTCACGATCGCGCTGCAGTGGCCGGTCGCCCTCGTGGCACGTCGCCTCGGGCCCGGCCGGGCGCTCGCCACCGGGTTCGCCCTGACGGCCGCGGGCTTCGTCGCGCTGGCCCTCTCCTCGGTCGTACCGCTGCCGGCAGGCGCCGAGCTCGCGCCGGCGGCCGTGCTCGTGGTGTGCCTGACGCTCGGCCACATGACCGTGGGCCCCGTGGCCATGGAGCTCGTGCCGGCGTTCGCCGCGGGTCGGCCCACCGCGTCCTCGTACGGGCTGCTCGCCAGCTGCGGCGGGGTCGCCGTGCTCGTGGCCGGCGGGGTGGTCGGATCCCTGCTGGATGCCGCCCCCGTCCTCGCCTGGGGGATCCTCGCCGCGGCCGCCGTCGCCGCCGCCGCGGGCCTGCCCCGCCTGCTGCCCGTCGCCGCGGCCGCCCCCGCCGCTCCCGCTCCCGCCGCTCCCGCTCCCGCTCCCGCCGCGGCTCCTGCTGCTGCCTCGCCTGCCTCCGCCACCGCATGCGCGGCTCCCGCTCCCGCGACGGGCGCCGGCGCTCCCCCGACCACCCCCCGAGATGCCCCGCGCATCCCCGCCGATGCCCTGCGCATCCCCGCCGAAGGACACCATGCCCGCTAGCCGCCCCCGCTCCTCCCGTCCCGCCCGCCCCCGCGGATCGGCCCGTTCCGCCCGCCCGGACCGCCCGGCCCGCTCCGCCGCGCTGGCCGCCCTCGCCCTCGCGTCGACGCTCGCCCTCAGCGGCTGCTTCGCCGCGAGCCCGGGCACCACGGCGGCGTCGGCGGACGGCGACGGCCGCATCCGCCTCGCGATGCTGCAGCCGCCCCGGTCCGGCCTCACGCCCCTCAGCGACGACGCCTTCAAGCTGGCCCGCTGGAGCACGGCCGAGACCCTCGTGACCCTCGACGACCTGGGCGACGCGCAGCCGCTCCTCGCCACCGGCTGGACGCGGACCGACGACCTGACCTGGTCCTTCGACGTCCGGCCCGACGTCCCCTTCCACGACGGCACGACCCTCACGGCCGCGCAGGCCGCCGCCTCGCTGACGACCGCCGCCACGGCGAGCCCGAAGCCGCGGATCCTCGACGGCGTGGACCTCACGGCGACCGCGGACGGCGACCGCGTCGTGGTCCGCACGGCGACCCCCGACCCGCTCGTGCCGCAGCGGCTCTCGAGCCCCCAGCTCGCGATCCTCGCGGCCTCGGCCTACGCCGCCGACGGGACCGTCTCGCCCGTCGGCACCGGCACCGGTCCCTTCCGGCTGACCGCGGTCGACGGCACGTCGTCCGCCACCCTCGACCGGTTCGACGGGTACTGGGGCGGCCGGGCCGCCGCCGCCGGCATCGACGTGCGCTTCGTCCCCGACGGCACCGCCCGCGCGGCCGCGCTCCGCACCGGGACGGCCGACGTGGTCGAGGCGATCCCCGTCGGGCAGGCCGCCCAGGTCGACCCGGAGCTCCTCCACGAGGTCGCGATGCCGCGCACGAACACGCTGTACCTGAACACCCGCACGGGCCCGTTCGCCGACCCCGCCGTCCGCGCCGCCGCGCAGGCCGCCGTCGACCGCGCCGCCCTCGTCCAGGGCGTCTACGAGGGGCGCGCCGACGCCGCCGAGGGGCTCCTCGGCCCGGCGCTCCCCTGGGCCGCCGACCTCCGCGACGACTCCTCCTACCGGGACGCGGTGGCCGCCCGCGCCACGCCCGCGCAGGTCGACGGCGTCCCCATCACGCTCGGCACCTTCACCGACCGGGCCGAGCTCCCCGAGGTCGCCGTGCAGCTCGAGCAGCAGCTCGAGGCGGCCGGCTTCCAGGTGACCCAGGACGTGCGCGAGTACCAGTACATCGAGGCCGACGCCCTGGCCGGCCGGTTCGACGCGTTCATCCTGTCGCGCGCCACGGTGCTCGACTCGGGCGACCCCGCCGCCTACCTCTTCAGCGACTTCGCCTGCGCGGGCTCGTTCAACATCTCGCAGGAGTGCGACCCGGCCGTCGACGAGGCCCTCGCCACCGCCTCCGCGCTCCCGGCCGGACCCGACCGCCGCGCGGCGATCATGCGCGTGGAGGCGCTCGTCCTGGCCGACGACGCCGCGGTGCCGCTGCTGCACGAGCGCGTGATCCAGGGCGAGGCCCCCGGGGTGTCGGGTGCCGTGCGGGATCCACGCGAGCGCGCGCTCATCACGGTCGACACGCGCGTCGACGGTTGATGGGCGGCGCGCGCGACGGGCTCGTCGTCGGGGCGTCCCGGGTCGTCGCGATCGGCGGGGTCGTCGCGCTCGTCGGCGCCCTGCCGTGGCTGTCCGGACGCTCGCCCGAGTACACGATCCTCCGCGCGCGCTACGCCGACCTCGAGGCGACCCCGGAGGCGCTCGCCTCGGTGCGCGCCGAGCTCGGGCTCGACCGCGGGCCGCTGGCGGTCTCCCTCGACTGGCTGGCGGGCGTCGTCCGCGGCGACCTCGGCACGTCGTGGATATCGGGTCGCCCGGTGCTGCCCGGCACCCTCGACGCGCTCGGCGTCTCGCTCACGCTCATGGCGTTCGCGGTGGCCGTCGCGCTCGCGGTCGCGGCGCTCCTCTGCGTGCCCGCGCTGGTCGACGCGGCGCGCGGCCGCCGCAGCCGGCGGATCCGGCGCCCTCGCCGCCGCCCTCACGGCCCTGCCCGAGTTCCTCCTGGCGACCGCGCTCCTCGTGGTGGTCGCCGTCGGGCTGCGCTGGGCGCCGCCCTCCGGCTGGGACGGGCCCGCGAACGCCGTGCTGCCGGCCCTCGCCCTCGGCATCCCCGGGGGCGGGCTGGTGGGCCGCCTGCTCGTCGACGCCATCCAGGCCGCGTCGGCGGAGCGCTGGGTCGCCACGTGGGCCATGGCCGGGCTGCCGCGCACGCGCACGGTCCTCGCGGTGCTGCGCCGCGCGCTGCCCTCCGTGCTCGGGCAGGTCGGGCTGGTGCTCGTGGGCCTCACGGGCGGCGCGGTGGCGGTCGAGCAGGTGTTCGCGATCCCCGGGATCGGCCGCGCGACCCTCGGCGCGGCGAGCAGCCAGGACGTCCCGGCGCTCCAGGCGGGCGTGCTCGCGCTCCTCGTGGTCGCGGTCGCCGCGGGTGCCCTGGCGGGGCTCCTCCGCCGGGCGCTCCTCGGCCCGGCGCTCCGCCTCGGCTCCCTGCCCGTGCCCGACGCGCGCGTCCCCGCCCGCCGCCGCGACGCCGTGGTGCCCGCCGTCGCCGCCGGCCTGCTCGGGCTCATCGTGGTCGCCGGGCTCGCGCGGGATCCCTTCGCCACCGCGTCCGGCCGCCTCGCCCCGCCCTCGTGGGCGCTCCCCTTCGGCGCCGACGCGAGCGGCCGCGACCTCCTCGGCCGCGTCGGCCACGGCGCCGTCACGACGCTGGGCACCGCGCTGGCCGTGGTGCTCGTCTGCTGCGTCGTCGGCCTCGCGCTCGGGCTGCTGCCGGACGCCGCCGTCGGGCCCGTCGAGGTCGCGAACGCCGCTCCGCCGATCCTCGCGGGCATCGTGGTCTCCGCCATCCAGGGACCCTCGACGGCGGGCGCCGCGATCGCCGTGGCCGCCGTGAGCTGGGCGCCGCTCGCGGCCCACGCGGGCGCGCTCATGCAGGAGGCCCGGGCCCAGCCGCACGTGCGGATCCTGCCGGTGCTGGGCGTCGGCCGCGCGCGCATCCTCCTCGGCCACCTCCTCCCCGCGGTGGTCGGCCCGGTCGTGCGGAACGCGATGCTGCGGCTGCCGGGCGTCGCCCTCACGCTCGCGGCGCTCGGCTTCCTCGGCCTCGGCAGCGCCCGGCCGACGCCCGAGTGGGGCCTGATCCTCAGCGAGGGCATCGCCTACGCGGAGCGCGCCCCGTGGGCGGTCGCCGCGCCCGCCCTCGCCCTCGTGCTCGCCGCGGTGCTCGCGGTGTCGCTGTCGTCGCACGACCTCACGGGCCTCGTCCGTCGACGCCGGACCGCGCCGATCCGGCCCCCGGACGCCGTCCCGGTCGGCGCCCGCGCCCGAACGCAGTCCTAGGGATCGGACAGCCGGGACGGCCTGCCGCAACCCCCGCCCCCGGATTCCCAGCCGACTCCCCGCGGGGCGTAGGCTCATGACGGCCATCACGAGTGGCCCCCTCGACTCCGCCGCATCCGGCGCCCGCGCCCGACCGGCGCGCCCGCCCCTCCGCGCGCCCCTGCCGCTCACGCCGCATCAGCCGAAAGCCGTCTCCCGCACCATGTCCTCCACCCGCGCGGCCAGCGCCGCCGCCTCGTCCACCGCCACCCCGCCCGCCGGCAACTCGCGCTCGCGCGTCATCATCGCGAGCCTCATCGGCACGTCGATCGAGTTCTACGACTTCTACGTCTACGCGACCGCGGCGGTGCTCGTCTTCCCCGCGCTCTTCTTCGCGAACGACGACCCGACGGTCGCGCAGCTCGCCTCCTTCGCCGTCTTCGGCGTCGCGTTCATCGCCCGCCCGATCGGGTCGATCCTCTTCGGCCACTTCGGCGACCGCGTGGGCCGCAAGGGCACGCTCGTCGCGTCGCTGCTCACCATGGGCATCGCGACCGTGCTGATCGGCTGCCTGCCGACCGCGCTCACGCCCGGATGGGAGGTCGCGGCCCCCGCCCTCCTCGTGGTCATGCGCTTCGGCCAGGGCCTCGGCCTCGGGGGCGAGTGGAGCGGCGCCGCGCTCCTCGCGACCGAGAACGCCCCCGTCGGCAAGCGCGCCATCTACGGCACGTTCCCGCAGCTCGGGGCGCCCATCGGCTTCATCGTCGCCAACGGCGTGTTCCTCGCGCTGAGCCTCGGCCTCTCGCCGGAGCAGTTCCAGGCGTGGGGCTGGCGCGTGCCGTTCCTCGCGAGCGCCGTGCTGGTGATCGTCGGCCTCTACGTGCGCCTGAAGCTCATCGAGACGCCCGCCTTCCAGAAGGTCGTCGACTCCGGCGAGGTCGCGAAGCTGCCCGTCGCGCGCGTGTTCGTGACGAGCTGGCGCCCGCTGATCCTCGGCACGTTCATCATGCTGGCGACCTACACGCTCTTCTACCTGATGACCACGTTCACGCTCACGTACGGCACCACCGCCCGTGACGCCGCCACCGCCGAGGCGGCCGCGACCGCCGCCGGCAAGCCGTTCAACCCGGACACGTTCGCGGCGGGCCTCGGATACGCGCGGAACGACTTCCTGCTGATGCTCATCGTCGGCGTCGTCTTCTTCGGCATCTTCACGATGGTCTCCGGCCCGCTCGCGGAGAAGCACGGCCGACGCAAGATGCTCATCGCGACCACCGTCGGGATCCTCGTCTTCGGGCTGCTCTTCGTCCCGCTGTTCTCGGCCGGCTTCGTCGGCACCATGGCGCTGCTCATCATCGGGTTCACCCTGATGGGCCTCACCTTCGGCCCCATGGGCGCGGTGCTGCCGGAGCTCTTCCCGACCAACGTCCGCTACACGGGATCCGCGATCAGCTACAACGTCGCCAGCATCCTGGGCGCCGCGGTCGCGCCGTTCATCGCGGTGGCCCTCTGGCAGCTGCTCGACGGCAACGTGCTCCTCGTCGGCGTGTACCTGAGCGCGATGGCGGCGATCACGCTGGTCGCGCTCATCATCAGCCGCGAGACCCGCGACGCGGACTACGCGGGCAACGTCAGCTGACCCGCCCGCACGACCCGCCGGGCCGCCCGTCGCACTGCGACGGGCGGCCCTCCGCGTCCCCGGCGCCCCCGGGGTCGACCGGTCCGCGCGGCGCCGCTATCGTCGCATCCATGCAGCCGTCCGCCTCCCCTCGCATCGTCGCGGTCGCGCGCGACGACGCCCACCGGTTCTCCAAGCCCGTCCGCCCGTCCATCACGCTCCTCGCCGGCCTCGGCGTGGAGGGCGACGCGCACCTCGGCACCACCGTCCAGCACCTGTCGCGGAAGCGCCGGGACCCGGACGCCCCGAACCTCCGCCAGGTGCACCTCGTCCACGCCGAGCTGCACGCGGAGCTCGCGGAGCAGGGCTTCGACATCGGCCCCGGCGACCTCGGCGAGAACGTGACCACGTCCGGCGTCCCGCTCCTCGACCTGCCGACGGGGACGCGCCTGCACCTGGGCGACGCGGCCGTGGTGGAGATCACGGGCCTCCGGAACCCCTGCAGCCAGATCGACGGCCTCGCGAAGGGCGCCATGAAGGCCGTCCTCGGCCGCGACGCCGACGGGAACGTCGTGCGGAAGTCCGGCGTCATGGGCGTCGTGATCACGGGCGGCGAGGTCCGCCCCGACGACGCCGTCCGCGTCGAGCTGCCCGCGGGCGCCCACGAGGCGCTGCAGCCCGTCTGAGCGCGGGACCGCTAGGTGCGCTCGCGGTGGTCACCGGGGTGCGCCGACGGACCCGCGTCCGCCGCCGCCCGACCGCCCGCGTCCGCCGCGGGGACGCGGTCCGCCCCGTCCGCCTGCGCGCGACGCGCCCGCCGACGCCGGATCCCGCCGCGCACGACCAGCAGGAGGAACGCGGCGCCGAGGACGATCGCGCCGATCGCGCACACGACGACGAGCACGCGATCGCCCTCGGTCCGCACCTCGGTGCCGCGAGCGACCTGCCACAGCAGGTACGCCGCGAACCCGGCGAAGCCGCTGAGCGCAGCCTCGGCCTGCTCGCGGAACGTGGCGGGCGCGCGGAGGGTCATGCCCCACCCTCCCATGTCGACGCGTGTTGTGCGGGGGTGCGCCACCGCACCGGCGCGGGGCTCAGCCGTCCGCCGGCTGCGCACCCTGCCGCTGCACCACGACCGCGGCGGCGTCCGCGGCCCGGCCCATCGCGGCGGCCCGGTCGGCACCGCCGGCGAGCGCGGCCGCGAGCGCGCCGCAGAACGCGTCGCCGGCCCCCGTCGTGTCGACGACCCGGTCGACACGCGACGCGGGCACCTCGACGTCGCCCCAAATCGCGCCCTCGGCGCCGAGCGTGACGAGCAGCGATGCGGGAGCGGGGGTGCCCGACGCGCGGAGGAGCCCGGCCTCGTGCTCGTTGACCACGACGGGATCCGCGAGGACGAGCACATCGTCGGGCAGCTGCGCGAAGGGCGCGAGGTTCAGGACGACGCGCGCACCCGCGGCGTGCGCGCGCCGGACGCCCTCCGCCACCGTGTCGAGGGGCAGCTCCAGCGAGGCCAGCATCACGTCACCGCTGCCGAGCGCGTCGAGGGGATCCAGGTGGTCGCCCGTCACTCGCGCGTTGGCGCCGGGCGCGACGATGATCGTGTTCTCGCCGTCGTCGGCGACCGCGATGACGGCGAGGCCCGTCGTGGAGCCCGCGACGGCGACGAGCCCGGCGACGTCGATGCCGCGCCCCGCGAGCCGCGCACGGTAGGCGGATCCGTCCGCGTCGTCGCCCACGGCGCCCACCATCGCGACGGTCGCGCCGTCATCCGCGGCGGCCGCGGCGACGGCCTGGTTCGCGCCCTTGCCGCCCCACAGCCGTTCCGGATCGGAGCCGATGAGCGTCTCCCCCGGCTGCGGGTGCCGGGGGACGCGGACCACCTGGTCGACGTTGAGCGATCCGAGCACCACGACGCGGCCCATGGGCACCTGCCTCCCCCCGGCACGATGCCGGCCGCGCCCGGGTGGCGCTCCCCGCCAGGGTACCGAGGACCCGAGGGCGACCCCGACCCGGTCGCGGTCGGGTCGGGCCGGGCGATGCACGTCAGCCGAAGGAGTCGACGTCGTCGAAGACCCGTCGCTCCGTCGCGCCCCACGGGGTGACGGCGGTCCCCACGCCGAACAGCCCGTCGTACGACGTGGAGATGACGCCGGTCTGGGTCCCCCGGGCCGCCGCCGTCGACACGTGGATCAGGGGACCGCCTGACATCCCGCCCTCGGCAGCGCACCCGACCATCGCCAGCCGTCCGTCGCCCGTGGGGTAGGCCGGCCCGACGCATGTCGAGAGGGGCTTGGACACGAGGTTGGACGGGGAGCCGGGGTACCCGAGGGTCAGGTAGTGCAGGCCCGCCTTGGCGAGGCCGAAGTCCGGGGTGAGCGCCTTCACGGCATCCGCGAGGAGCGGGCCGGACGGCCGCTTGAGCATTCGGACGAAGGCCGCATCGTGGCCGGCGTCCCCCCGGGAGCGCCAGGCGTCGGGCACCTGGTACTCGTCCCCGCCCCACGTGCCGTACGGGCGGTTGGCGCCGTCCCACCCGGGTGTGAAGGCGATGCGCGTCGCGGACTCGCCGCCGCGCAACAGGCAGTGGCCGGCGGTGGCCACCATGAGACCGGAGCCGGAGCGGATCGCCGACGCGGTGCACGACTTCTCCTGCCCGCCGCGGAGGAACGTGAGGATCCCGATGCTGGACTGGGCGCCCAGCCTGCCTGGAGCGCTGTGCACCAGCTCCGCGTCCGCCACGGGAGCGGTGCGCCCTGCGGTGACCCCGCCGTCGTCGGGGACGGCGGCGCGGATGCGCTCGGGCGTCCAGTACGCCACCGCGTCGTCCGCGTCCTGGTGGATGGACGACGGGGCCGCGGGCTGCGCGTCCGGGCGCGCGTGCGCCTCGGCCGCGACGGGGACGCCGGCCGCCCCGCCGCACCCGACGGCGAGCGCGACCGCGGCTCCCACGGCCGCCCGCAGGACGCGTCCGCGACGCCCGCGCCCGGGATCCGGCGCGCCTCCGTCCCCCGGGTGCCGTCGGTCGGACAGGGCGCGTGCGTGCATGGTGCTCCTCGCGGTCGTGGGACCCGCCGGGCGGGGTCGCCCGAGCGGTGCGGCCACGACGATCCCCGGAATCACGCTTCCCCCGCCGCCCACCTCCACAGGCTCGGGTCGCGGAGCGGGGCGATCGCGCCTCAGTCGAGGAAGAGGACCCGCAGCCGCCGCGTCGTGAAGACCAGGCCGATCGCCGTCATCACCGCGAAGTAGAGGACGTGCCCGACGACCGCGATCGAGAGCGCACCGGTCGTGAAGCCGCGCACCAGCTCCACGGCGTGCCAGAGCGGCAGCGCCTGGATCACGGTCTGGATCCACGGCGGGTAGACCGACAGCGGGTAGAAGGTCGCGGAGAACAGGAACATCGGCAGCAGGATGAAGTTGATCCAGTCCATCTGCTGGAACGTCCTCATGTAGCTCGTGACGGCCATGCCGAAGCTCGCGAAGGCGAGGGCGACGAGCACGACCGACGGCAGCGCGAGGATCGCCCACCACGACAGGTTGAGGCCGAGCACCTGCATCACGATGAGGAAGCCCGACGAGTACACGACGCCGCGGAGCAGCGCCAGCGAGATCTCCCCGAACGCCACGTCCAGGGGGCCGAGCGAGGTCGCGAGCATGCCCTGGTACAGCTTGGAGTGGTTCATCTTGAAGAAGACGTTCCAGGTGGAGTCGTACACGGCCCCGTTCATGGCCGAGACGGCGAGGAGCGCGGGCGCGATGTACGCGGCGTACGGCACGGGCTGCCCGGTGCTCGTCGTCACGTCCCCGACGAGCGAGCCGAGCCCGATCCCCATCGCGAGCAGGTAGAACACGGGCTCGAAGAAGCCGGAGACGACGACGGTCCAGTTGGTGCTGCGGGTCGCGAGGAGCCCCCGCGACAGGACGGAGCGCGCGTTGCCGGCGTACAGCGCGCTGGTCCCGCGGCGGCGGACGGGCGGGGCCGACGGCGGAGGGGCGGACGGCGCGCCCGTGGTCGGAGCGGTCACCTGCGGAGCCTCCTCGTCGTGATCCGCCGGGCCAGCGACCACCCGACGACCAGCCACAGCAGCAGGTACGCGACGTGCGCGACCGTGAGCCAGAGCGGCTCGTCGAGCCCGTAGGTCGCCACGCGGCCGAGCTCGGTGCCGTGCCAGAGCGGGGACACCCACCCGACCCACTGCAGCCAGACGGGCAGCTGCGTGAGCGGGAAGAACGTGCCCGAGAAGAGCGACAGCGGCGTGATGACGAAGCGCAGCACCATCGCGATCTGGCCCGTGTCCTGCTCGAGGGTGGCGACGTAGGCCATGATCACGACGCCGATGGCCATGCCCGTGAGGAGCGCGGCGCCGATCGCGAGGAAGCCCGTGCCGAGGGGCACGGCGCCGAACAGCAGCATGAAGGCGAAGTACGCGATCGCCGTCGGGGCCATGCGGATGGCGACGCCGATCACCTGCCCGTCCACGATCTGGGCGGGCGTCAGCGGGGATGCGTTCATCGCCTGGAAGACCGGGTTCCACTTGAAGGCGCCGAGGATCGGGTAGGTGAACTCCTCGCTCGCGACCGTCATGGCGCTCGTGGCGAGGAGCGCGGGCGCCACGAAGACGAGGAAGCTGATCCCGAGCGCCTGGTTCGCGCCGGTCCCCTGGTCGACCACGGTGGCCAGCCCCACGCCGAGCGCGTAGAGGTACACGTAGGGGCTCGCGATGCCGGTCGCGATGACCGTGCCGGCGTAGGCGCGGATCCCGAGCAGCCGGTGCTCGGCCGCGTACCAGGCCCCGTGGCGGCGGGGACGGACGCCGGCCGCGAGGGCGCGGTCGCGGGCGGTGGCGGTGGAGCGCGGGGTGCGCGGGGCGTCGACGCTCATTCGACGAGGCTGCGGCCGGTGAGCCGGAGGAAGACGTCCTCCAGGCTGGAGCGGCGGACGAGGGTCGTGATCGGCTCCAGGCCCCGCTCGAGGATGCGGCGGAGCACGGCCTCCCCGTCGGAGGCGTAGACGAGCACGCGGTCGGGCAGGACCTCGACGCGGTCGCCGAACCCGGCGATCTCGCGCGACGCCTCCTCGTTGCGGTCGGAGCCGAAGCGCACCTCGAGCACCTCGCGGCTCGAGTGGTCGCGGATGAGGGACGCGGGCGAGCCCTCGGCCATGATCCGGCCCTCGTCGACCACGATGATCCGGTCGCACAGCTGCTCGGCCTCGTCCATGTAGTGCGTGGTGAGCACGAGCGTGGTGCCCTGCTCCTTGAGCCGGAACAGGCGGTCCCAGAGGATGTGCCGGGCCTGCGGATCGAGGCCCGTCGTCGGCTCGTCGAGCAGGAGGATCCGCGGATCGCTGATGAGGGCCCGCGCGATGGTGAGACGGCGCTTCATGCCGCCGGAGAGGTCGTCGGCCTTGGCGCCCGCGCGGTCGCTCAGCTGCGCGAACTCGAGGAGCTCGTCGGCGCGCGCCGCGACCTGCTTGCGCGGCAGCCCGAAGTAGCGGCCGTAGACGATGAGGTTGTCGCGTGCCCGGAGCTCGAGGTCGAGGTTGTCAGCCTGGGGCACGACGCCGAGCTGCGACCGGATCTCCGGCCCGTGCGTGTCGGGGTCGAGCCCGAGGATGTCGAGCGTCCCGCCCGTCCGCGAGGAGACCGCGCCGATCATGCGCATGGTGGTGGACTTGCCGGCGCCGTTCGGGCCGAGGAGGCCGAAGGACTCGCCGGGCGCGACCTCGAAGGAGAGTCCGTCGACGGCGACGTGGTCGCCGTACCTCTTCACGAGGCGGTCGGCGGTGATGACGGGAGTGGGCACGGGACCTCAGCCTAGGGAGCCGCGGGCGGATCGACCACGGTTCCGGACGCGGGGATCCGGGCGGGTCCCAGCTGAGGTCCCCCGGCCGACGCCCCGCGCGCGGCGGACGCCCGGCGTGCGGCGCGTAGAGTCGCAGGGCGGATCACGGCACGCCGGCACCGCTGCACGCAGCAGCGACGTCCGCGCCCCGTCCCCGCGGGGTCCTGCCCCGACCGCCCGCGACGCCGTCCGCGCCGCCGCACGACGCCGACCGACGAGCCCGGGAGCACCCCATGACCGAAGCCACCACCGCCCCGCGCGCCCGGTCCCGCAACCCGTTCGCCCGCCGCGACTCGGCCGACGACGGCCCCCGCGCCCGCTTCTCGGAGCTGCTCCCCTACATCCTCGAGCAGCGCGGACTCATGGCCTTCGTCATCGTGCTCAGCGTCCTCGGCGCGGCCGCGAGCCTCGGCCAGCCCCTGCTCGTGCAGCGCGTGGTCGGCGTCGTGCAGGACGGCGGCGCGCTCGGCGCGCTGGTCTGGGCGCTCGTCGGCCTCGTGGTCGTCTCCGGCCTCCTCTCCGGCTACCAGCACTACCTGCTGCAGCGGATGGGCGAGGGCATCGTCCTCTCGTCGCGACGCACCCTCGTCCGGCGCATCCTGCGCCTCCCCATCTCCGAGTTCGACACGCGGCGCACCGGCGACCTCGTCTCCCGCGTCGGATCCGACACCACGCTCCTCCGCGCCGTGCTCACGCAGGGCCTCGTGGAGGCGATCGGCGGCGCGGTCACCTTCCTCGGCGCCGTCATCGCGATGCTGATCATCGACCCGGTGCTCCTCGGCCTCACCGTGCTGGTCGTCGCCGTGTCCGTGGTCGCCGTCGTGGGGCTCTCCGGCCGCATCCGCGTGGCCAGCCAGCGCGCGCAGCGGAAGGTCGGCGACCTCGCCGCGAGCGTGGAGCGGGCCATCGGCGCGATCCGCACCGTCCGCGCCAGCAACGCCACCGACCGCGAGATCCGCACCATCGAGGCCGACGCCGAGGGCGCCTGGGAGATGGGCATCAAGGTCGCGAAGGCGTCCGCCGTGGTGGTGCCGATCGCGGGCATCGCGCTGCAGGCGTCGTTCCTCGTGGTGGTCGGCGTGGGCGGCTTCCGCGTCGCGTCGGGCGCCATCGGCGTCGGCGACCTGGTGGCCTTCATCCTGTTCCTCTTCCTCATGATCATGCCGCTCGGCCAGGCGTTCGGCGCCGTCACCGCGGTCAACCAGGCGCTCGGGGCGCTCGGCCGCATCCAGGAGATCGTGAAGCTGCCGGGCGAGACCGACGGCGACGAGGCCCTCGCCGGCCGCCTGCGCGACGACGGCCCGAGCGCCGACGACCGCACGGACGCGCCCGCCTTCGAGCTGGTGGACGTGCGCTTCGCCTACCCGGTCCCGGCGCCGGCGGATCGGGCCGAGGCGGATGCGGGCGATGGCGCGGGCGAGTCCCTCCGTCATGCGGAGCCGGCGACGGACTCCGCCCCGGGCGCCGACCGCACGGGCGGCGGCGTGCTCCAGGGCGTCAGCTTCCGTGCCGACCGGGGCACCCGGATCGCCCTCGTCGGTCCCTCGGGCGCGGGCAAGAGCACCATCCTCGCCCTCATCGAGCGCTTCTACGACCCGACCTCCGGCATCGTGCGCATCGGCGGCCGCGACATCCGCACCCTCGACCGCGAGGAGCTCCGCCGCCAGATCGGCTACGTCGAGCAGGACGCGCCCGTGCTCGCCGGCACCCTGCGCGAGAACCTCACCCTCACCGCGTTCGACGCCACCGACGAGGACTGCGTCCAGGTGCTCCACGCGGTGAACCTCACCGAGGTGCTCGCGCGCAACGAGCTCGGGCTCGACGCCCCCGTGGGCGAGGACGGCATCATGCTCTCCGGCGGCGAGCGCCAGCGTCTCGCCATCGCGCGCACGCTGCTGTCGGCGCCCCCGATCCTCCTGCTCGACGAGTCCACCTCGAGCCTCGACGGCCTCAACGAGCAGCTGCTCCGCAAGGCCATCGACGCGGTGGCCGAGCACCGCACACTCATCGTCATCGCGCACCGCCTGTCGACCGTCGTCGACAGCGACCTCATCGTGGTCGTCGAGAAGGGTCGCGTCGTCGGCACGGGCACGCACGCCGAGCTCGTCGTCTCGACGCCGCTCTACCGCGACCTCGCGAAGCACCAGCTCCTGGTCTAGCGCGCGGCGCTCGCAGGCCGGTCGCCGACGCCCCTCCCCCGGAGACGGGCTGGGCCGGGCTCAGCCGACCGCAGGCGGGGTCGCGGGCTCCGGCGCGGTGATCCGCATCTCCCGCGCCGCGAGGAACAGCGGCAGGGCCACCGCGAACGCCACGAGCGGGACGAGGAGCAGGTAGACCCAGACGCGCCGCATCCGGAGCCGCCGCCCCTCCGCGACGATGAACGCCACGCTCGCGACGGCCGCTATCAGCAGGTCCCACGACAGCGACGACACGGCGGGGCCGCCCGCGGACAGGTCGGCGAGGAAGTCGCGCCCGGACACGACGACCTGGATGTTGGCGGTCCACGTGAGGACGAGCCCCGCCAGCGCGAGGACGAGGTACACGACGGTCAGGGGCGTGGGACGCCGACGGGCGGGACGCGTGCGCATGGGGACCCCTTCTCGCGGATGCCGCCAGGCTAGGTGCCGGCGCGCGGGGCGGTCGTCGGGCGCGCCGTGCGTGGCGGAGGGGACCGCCGCCCGGGGCCTCAGCCGGCCGGCGCCGTGAGCGCGTACAGCGCCACCGCGCTGGCCGCGGCGACGTTGAGCGAGTCGATGCCGTGCGCCATGGGGATTCGCACGACGGTGTCGGCGGACCGGATCGCCTCCTCGGAGAGCCCCGGCCCCTCCGACCCGAGCACGATCGCGAGCCGCGCGTGCTCCGCGGCGGGGAAGTCGCGGAGGGAGACGGCGTCCGGCGTGAGCGCCAGCGCGGCCACGTGGAAGCCCGCGGCCGCGAGCGTCGCCCGCGTCTCCGGCCACTCCCCCGTGCGCGTCCACGGCACCTGGAGCACCGTGCCCATGCTCACGCGGATGGCCCGGCGGTACAGCGGGTCCGTGCACCGCGGCGTGACGAGCACGGCGTCGGCGCCGATCGCCCCGACGGAGCGGGAGATCGCCCCCACGTTGGTGGGGTCCACCACGTCCTCGAGCACCACGACCCGGCGGGCACCGGCGAGGAGCGACGCCACGGACGGCAGCGCGGGCCGGTCGAGCGACGCGACGACCCCGCGGTGGAGGACGTACCCGGTCAGCTCCGCCAGCAGCTCGCCCGGCCCCGTGAACACGGGCACGTCGCGGTCGCCGACCAGCGCGAGCGCCTCGTCGACCGTGCCGCCGAGCGCGAGCACCGACCGCGGGACGTGCCCGGCACGGAGCGCCCGCTCCAGCACGAGCGCGGACTCGGCCAGGTAGATCCCGTGCCCCGCTCCCGCGTCCTTGCGGAGCGCCACGTCGGTGCGGTGGCTGTAGTCGGCGAGCCGCGGATCCCGCAGGTCCTCGACCGGGACGACGTGCGCCACTACGCGGCGAACGGGTCGGGCGTCAGCGTGTACTTCGTGTTCAGGTACTCGTGGATGCCCTCGAGCCCGCCCTCCCGGCCGAGGCCGGACTGCTTGACGCCGCCGAAGGGCGCCGCCGCGTTCGAGACGACGCCCATGTTGAGCCCGGTCATGCCCGTCTCGAGCCGCTCGATCATCCGCTGGCCCCGGGCGAGGTCCCGGGTGAAGACGTACGAGACGAGCCCGAACTCGGTGTCGTTGGCGAGGCGCACGGCCTCGTCCTCGTCCCCGTCGGCGAACGGGACGACGGCCACCACCGGGCCGAAGATCTCCTCGCGGAGGATGTCGCTGCCCTCGGCGACGCCCGTGATGAGCGTCGGCGGGTAGAAGTGGCCGGCGCCCTCGCGGGGCTGCCCGCCTGCGCGGACGCGGGCGCCGCGCTCCACGGCATCGCGCACGAGGCGGTCGGCCTTCTCGACCGCCCGTCCGTCGATGAGCGGGCCGACCGTCACCCCCTCCTCGGTGCCGCGCCCGAGCCGCATGGCGCCGATGCGCTCCTGCAGGCGGTCCGCGAAGGCCTCGGCGACCGACGCCTCGACGATGAACCGGTTGGCGGCCGTGCACGCCTGACCGACGTTCCGGAACTTCGCCGCCATGGCGCCGTCGACGGCCCTGTCGAGGTCGGCGTCCGCGAACACCACGAACGGCGCGTTGCCGCCCAGCTCGAGCGAGACGCGGAGGACGTTCTCGGCCGCCTGCGCCCCGAGCCGGCGGCCGACGGGCGTGGAGCCGGTGAAGCTCAGCTTGCGCAGACGCGGGTCCGCGATGAGCGGCCCCGCGACCTCGGCGGCGGAGGTCGTGGGGATCACGTTGAGCACGCCCGCCGGCAGCCCCGCCTCGGCCAGGAGCTCGGCGAAGCGCAGCGTGGTGAGGGGCGTGAGGTCGGCCGGCTTGATGACCACGGTGCAGCCCGCGGCGAGCGCCGGCGCGATCTTGCGCGTGGCCATGGCGAGCGGGAAGTTCCACGGGGTGATGAGCAGGACGGGTCCGACGGGATGCTGCGACACGATCATGCGCCCGGTTCCCTCCGGGTTGGTGCCGTACCGGCCGGTGATGCGCACGGCCTCCTCCGAGAACCAGCGGAGGAACTCGCCGCCGTAGGCGACCTCGCCGAGCGACTCCGCGATCGGCTTGCCCATCTCCAGCGTCATGAGCAGCGCGAACTCGTCCCGGCGCTCCTGCAGCAGGTCGAACGCGCGACGGAGGATCTCCCCGCGGACGCGCGGCGCCGTCGCCGCCCAGCCCGCCGCGGCGTCGACCGCGGCGTCGAGGGCGCGGGCGCCGTCCGCCGGGCTCGCGTCGGCCACCCGGGCGATGACGTCGTCGGTGGCCGGGTCGCGGACGTCGAAGGCCGCTCCGCCCTCCGCGTCGACCCGCTCGCCGCCGATGAGCAGGGTGGTGGGCGTTCCCGACAGGAGGTCGGTCTCGGTGGATGCGCTCATGGTCTCCTCGCTTCTTCCGTGCTCGTGCTCGTGCCGGTGCTCGTGCGCCGGGTCGTGCTCGTCGTCGTCCGGGACGCCGTCGACGTCGTGGTGCGCCCGCCGCGGACGGGGGTCCGTCAGACGGCGGGGCCCTCGACGATCTCCGCGCCGGCATCGCGCAGGCGCTCCAGCGCGGCGGTGCTGGTAGCGGGGGCGACACCGGCGACCAGGTCGGCGAGAACCCGCACGCGCTTGCCCTGGTGGACGGCGTCCAGCGCCGAGGCGAGCACGCAGTAGTCGGTGGCGATGCCGACGACGTCCACGTCCGTGATGTCGTGGAGGACCAGGAGGTCGGCGAGCGGCACGCCGTCCTCCGTCGTCCCCTCGAAGATCGAGTACGCGGATGCGCCCTGGCCCTTGCGGAGGTGGAAGTCGACCGCGGTGACGTCGAGGTCGGGGTGGTACTCGGCACCCGGCGTGCCCTGCACGCAGTGCTCCGGCCAGGTGGTCGAGTAGTCGGGCACGGTGCCGGCCGGGGCGAAGTGCCCGCCGTTGTCCCCGGTCGCCTCGTGCCAGTCCCGGGACGCGAGGACATGGTCGTAGCGGTAGGGCTCAGCCGCGAGGAGCCGGGTGATGCCGCGCGCGACGTCGCCGCCTCCCGTGACGCCGAGCGCCCCGCCCTCGGTGAAGTCGTTCTGCACGTCGATGATGAACAGGGCCCTGCTCATGCGCCGCTCCTTCCCCGGGCCGTGCCCGGTGCCGTGGGTCCGCCGCCCGGGATCGGGAGGCGGGTCACTCGTCGCCCAGGTCCGCGCCGCAGCGGTAGGTCCCCGCGGCGAGTGCGTCGAGGGCGATCTTCGCATCGCCCGTCACGTTCCCGATGGCATAGAAGGCGAAGGTCAGCGTGCTGCCGTCGGCCGCGTCGACGATGCCGGCGAGCGTGTACCCGGTGTCGATCCACCCGGTCTTCGCGACGACGTGCCCGCGGGCGATCGAGCTGTCGCCCGTGAACCGGCTCGCCAGCGTGCCGGTGCGTCCCGCGACCGGGAGGCCGTCGTGCAGGTAGCCGAGAGCCTGCTGGCGCTGGTCGACCTGGATCATCAGCTGGGCCAGGAACGACGGCGGGACGCGGTTGTCGGGGCTGAGGCCCTGTCCGTCGACGATGGTCAGGTCGGAGGTGTCGAGGCCGTACGCCTCGAGTGCCTTCGGGATGCCCGCGGCCAGCGACTGCTGCGTGCTCCCCGCCCCGACCTGGATGCTGACGAGCCGCGCGAGCGACTCCGCGAGCACGTTGTCGGAGTTGATGAGCGCCGTCTGGATGAGGGAGGAGACGGGCTGCGACTCCACCTTCCCGAGGACGGGGGCGCCCGCGGGGGCGGTGCCCTGCGTGACCTCGGCCGATGCGCCGAGCATGGAGCGGAACGTGCTGCCGACGCGCGCCAGGGGGTCCTCGCTGCGCGCGGAGACGACGGCGCCGGGATCCGCGCGGTCGGCGTCCAGCTGCAGCGCGGTCATGTAGCTCGAGTACCCGGCGCGGCGCTCGGTCGCCGCCCATGACGGCGCCCAGGTCTCCCCGGAGAACAGCGAGGTGTCGAGAACGATGCGGCTGATGGGCGTGCCGGCCGTGGAGGGGTCTGCGGCCCAGGCAGTGCGGACCTGCTGCGCGAGGTCGCTGAGGCGGGGAGCGCCCGGGTAGACGGAGCTGCCCGACGTGAGCCGGGAGAGGGTCGGGTCGCCGCCGCCGACGAGCACCACGGTGCCGGGCTCCGCACCGCGGACGACCGTGGTGGCGATGCGACGGTCGGGACCGAGCGCGGCGAGGGCGGCGGCCGACGTGACGACCTTCATGACGCTCGCCGTGCGCTCCGGGGTGCTGCCGTTCCGGTCGAACAGGACGCGCCCGGTGGCCGCGTCGCGGACCTGGCCCTCGAACGTCGCCAGCCGCGGATCCTGCGCGAGCGCGGAGATGGAGCACATGCGGAGGTCGCGGGCGGCGGATGCGTCGGCGGGCGCCGAGCGCGCGGGATCCGCGGTGGGCGTGGGGCTCGGCGTCGGAGGGGCCTCCGCGGAGGACGTGACGCTCGCCGAGGCGCTGCCCGCGCGGCCCGTGAGGGCCCCCGCACCCACGGACCCGGCGGCGAGCAGGGCGACGACGGCGACCGCGGCCGTGACGGTGCGCGTGCGGCGTGCGGCCGCCGTCCTCTTCCGTGTGCCTCGACCGGACTCCTCCGGGGCGATGCGGCCGGCGCGGTCGGGGCCGTCGGCAGGGGATCGCATGGGGCCATGTTAGACGCCGAGGCCGAGCGGATCCTCGGCGGGAGGTTCGCCGGGTCGGGTCCGCGGGCGACGGCGGAAGAGGGACGCCGGTCAGCGCAGCCGGTGCGGATGCCGGGAGCGCGACGCGCGGATGGGGTGGTGGAGCCGCCTGTCAGAATCGAACTGACGACCTTCTCATTACGAGTGAGATGCTCTACCGACTGAGCTAAGGCGGCCCGGCCCGGACTCAGCGAGTACCGGGCACGAGTAGAGAGCATACCGGATGCGGGAGGGTCCTCTCGCACACGCGGGTCAGCCGCAGGTCGTCCCCGACTCCGGCGGGTCCCCGCCGAGCAGGTACCCGTCCACGGCGGCCACGATGCACGGGTCCCGTTCGTCGTAGGCGACGCGCCCCTGCCCCTCGTACGTCAGCAGGACGCCCGAGTCGAGCTGTTCCGGCGAGGGCCTCGGCCCAGGAGTCGGGGGTCGCCGGGTCGCCGGTGGTGCCCACCACGACGATGGGCGCGGCGCCTTCCGCCGACACCGGCGCCGGCGCGACCCGAGCCGGGTACGGCCAGTCGCCGCAGAGGGGATCGGGCTCGTCGTCGCGCGAGGTGTCGTCGTCGGCCAGCTCGCCAGCGGCGGACCGGAGCTCCGCGGCCTGCCGGGCCAGCACCGACCGGGTCGCGCTCCACGGGGTAGTCGATGCACTGGATCGCGAGGAAGGCCTCGTAGAAGTTGCCGGTGTACGTGCCGTCGGGGGCGCGGCCGAAGTACGAGTCGGCGAGGGGCGAAGGCGGTGGCGGCGCAACGCCGCCGAGGGCCTCCGTGAACGCGGTGGTGAGGGCGGGCCACTGCTGCTCGCTGTAGAGGGCGGAGTCGATGGCGCTGCGCATGACCTGCCCGTGCGCCGAGCTCGCGGCCGTCGACGGCCCGCAGCGGGCTCTGGTCGTAGCCGGTCGAGGAGGTCGGCGGCCATCCCCACGCCGTCCTCGACGGATCCGCGGAACGGGCACGCCTGCCCCTGGAGGCAGGCCGCCATGTACGACTCGAAGGAGGTGCGGAACCCCGCGGTCTGGGCGAGCACCACGTCGAAGGAGCTCGCGGACGGATCCGTCGCGCCGTCGAGCAGCACCATGCGGCCGACGTGCGCGGGGAACGCCTGCGCGTACTCGGCGCCGATGCCGGTCCCGTACGAGTAGCCGAGGTAGTTCAGCGCCGGATCCCCGACCAGCGCCCGGAGCATGTCGAGGTCCCGCACGGTGCTCTGCGTGTCGATGAACTGCAGCAGCGGGCCGGACCGGGCGGCGCACGACTGCGCGAACGACCGCGCGGCGTCGATGAGCTCCTGGTCGTGCTCCGGGGTGCCCGGGCGCGCCTCGGTCTCGCCGTAGAGGAAGGAGTCGAGCTGGGCGTCGTCGACGCAGTCGACGGCCGTCGAGGCCCCGACGCCGCGGGGATCCCAGCCGACGACGTCGTACGCGTCCTGCAGGTCGCGGGACACCGCGTAGTCGACGCTGGACCTCACGAAAGTCGACGCCGGAGGCGCCCGGGCCGCCAGGGGTTGACGAAGAGCGACCCCCGCGGACCGTCCGATCCGCGGGCCGCGTGGCGGGTGAGGGCGAGCTGGATGTCGGTGGCCGGGTCCGGCGCCGACCAGTCGAGCGGCGCCGTGGCGGTGGCGCACTGCGCACCGTCCTCGCAGGGCGACCAGGCGAGGACCTGCTCGTAGTACCGCGCGAGGTCGGGCGCCACGTCCTCCGTGGTGGGGCTCGAGGTCGAGCTGCGCGGCTCGGGCACGGGGATGAGGCCGCAGCCACTCAGAGCGACGGCTGCGACGAGCAGGACGCCCGCGCGGGACGCGACGCGGGACAGGAGGGGGACGTCCGCGTCCCCCGCCGGGTCACACGCGGCCCGACGCGTGGGTGCGGGTGAGGGACACGAGCATGGCCTCGAGGGCGAGGGCGGGGCTGACGTTCCCGTCGATGCGGCGACGGGCGACCCCGACCGCGTCGAGCACCGCGAGCGAGGCGGCCGCCGATCCGGCCTCCGCGGCCTCGGCGATGCGCGGGGCGATCGCCTCGTTGACCTGCGGGAGGTCGGCGCCGAGCTGGCGCAGGAGCACGTCCCGATGGAGGGACATGAGGTCCACGAGGATGCGGTCGATGCCGTCGCGGAGGCTCCGCGTCGCTCGGCGCTTCTGGTCCTCCTCGAGCTGCCGGATCTGCGACCGCAGCTGCGGCGGGATCGACGCCGGCCTCCTGCACGCCGAGCGAGCGCAGCGCGCGCTCGCGCTCGTCCGCGTCGCGCTGCACGGTGAAGGCCTTCGCGTCCTGGCCGGCGAGCTCGAGCAGCGCGGCGGCGGCGCGCACGGCGTCGCCCACCGTGCGGATCCCGAGCGCGAGCTCCAGCGTGCGGCTGCGGCGCTCGCGGGCCTCGGCGTCCGTGGCGAGACGGTGCGCCATGCCGATGTGGCTCTGCGCCTCCCGGGCGGCGCGCGTGGCGGTCGCCTGGTCGACCCCGTCGCGGCGCTGGATGAGCGCCGCCACGTCCTCGACGGACGGGATGCGCAGGCGGACGCTGCGGACCCGGGAGCGGATGGTGGGGATCAGGTCGGCCTCGCTGGGGGCGCAGAGGATCCAGATGGTGCGCTCCGGCGGCTCCTCGAGCGCCTTCAGAAGCAGGTTCGACGTGCGCTCGGTCATGCGGTCGGCGTCCTCGACGACCATGACCCCGGTACCGCCCGACCGAGGGCGAGTACTGCGACGAGGTGACGAGCGCGCGGACCTCGTCGATGGCGATGATGACCCGCTCCGTGGCGAGCACGCCGAGGTCGGGGCGGCCGCGCGCCGCCACCTGCCGTGCGGTGGCGGCATCGCCCTCGGGCGTGCCGTCGCTCAGCAGCGCCGTAGCGAAGGCGTACGCGAGGTTGGAGCGGCCGGATCCGGGCGGCCCGGTGATGAGCCACGAGTGCGCGAGGGCGGTGCCCGACGCGTCGCGGGCGGTGGCGCGGGGGCTGCTCGCGGCGGCGAGCAGGGCGACCGCCTCGGACTGCCCGGTGAGCTCGTCCCAGATGCGCCGGCCGTCCGGCGACGCCGGCCCGTCCGCGCCTCGCACGGCCGCGGCGTCGCTCACGCGCGGGCTCCCGCCTCGATGAGGGCGGAGGTCCGGGAGCGGATGAGGTCGGCGATCTCGTCGCGGGGCAGACCCGCATCGACCACGAGGAAGCGCTCCGGCTCGGCCTCGGCGAGCCCGAGGAACGCCTGGCGGACGCGCTCGTGGAACTCGCCGTGCTCGGCCTCGAGGCGGTCGAAGCGCGTGCGCGCGGCATCGAGGCGCACGCGGGCGGCCGCCTGGTCGAGGTCGAGGAGCACGGTGAGATCGGGCAGGAGCCCCTGCGCCGCCCACAGCGACAGGTCGCGGATCTCCCCCGCGTCGAGCACGCGTCCGGCTCCCTGGTAGGCCACCGACGAGTCGAGGTACCTGTCCTGCAGCACGACCGCGCCGCGAGCGAGCGCGGGGCGCACGACCGTCTCCACGTGGTGCGCGCGGTCGGCCGCGTACAGGAGCGCCTCGGCTCGGGGCGCGATGTGGCCGCGACGGTGCAGCACGATCTCGCGGATCTCGACGCCGAGCTCGCTGCCGCCCGGCTCGCGGGTCACGACGACCTCTGGCCCTGCCGCTCCAGCCACTCCCGCAGGAGCGACGACTGAGTGGACTTGCCCACGCCGTCGCCGCCCTCGAGCGTGATGAAGACGCCGGTCACGTGGCGTCGGACGCCGTCGCCGCGGCGGACGCCTTCTTCGCGGCCGCGGCCGTCGTCCTCGCGGTCGAGGTCTTGGCGGCCGTGGTCTTCGCCGCTGTGGTCTTCGCCGCCGTGGTCTTCGCCGCGCTCGTCTTCGCGGCCGTGGTCGTCTTGGCGGCGGCGGCGCGGGGCTTGGCCGGAGCCTTCGCCTTGGCCGGCGCCTTGGCCTTCGCCTTGGCGGGGGCCTTGGCCTTGGGCTTCGCCGGCCCCTTGGCTCGCTTGTCGGCGAGCAGCTCCACGGCCCGATCGAAGTCGATGTCCTCGACGGACTCGCTCTTCGGGATCGTGGCGTTCGTCTCGCCGTCGGTCACGTAGGGACCGAACCGGCCGTCCTTGACCTTGATGCCCTTGCCGCTCACCGGGTCGGCGTCGAACTCCTTGAGCGCGCTCGAGGGTCGACGCGCGCCGTACTTGGGCTGCGCGAACACCTCGAGTGCCCCCGCGAGGTCGATCTCGAAGATCTGCTCCTCGCTGGTGAGCGATCGCGAGTCCGTGCCCTTCTTCAGGTACGGGCCGTACTTGCCGTTCTGCGCCGTGATGGGGGTCGCCGTCTCCGGGTCCTCGCCCACGACCCGCGGGAGGTCCAGCAGTCGGAGCGCGGTCTCGAGGTCGACGGTCGCGAGGTCCATCGTCTTGAAGATGGAGGCGGTCCGCGGCTTCACGGCCGCCGCCTTCTTCGCCGCGGGCTTCTTGGCGGGCGCCTTCTTCGCCGGCGTCGCCGTCGCCGTCGCCGCTGCCTCGAGCACCTCTCCCGTCGCCGGGTCGACCCCGTCCGCGGTGGCGGCCGGCGCCTCCTCGGGCTCCGGGTCGAGCTCGGTCACGTACGGGCCGTACCGGCCGTCCTTCGCGACGATCTGCTTGCCGTTCTCCGGGTTGATGCCGATGACGCGGTCCGTGACGACGGGGGCGTCGATGAGCTCGCGGGCCTTCGCCGCCGTCAGCTCGTCGGGTGCCAGGTCCTCGGGGAGGTTGACGCGACGAGGCGTCGCGTCCTCCGCCGCGCCCTCCTCGTGGACCTCGAGGTAGGGCCCGTACTTGCCGATGCGCAGGGTGATGTCGTCGGCGATGCGCAGCGAGTTGATCTGCCGCGCGTCGATCTCCCCGAGGTTGTCGATGGTCGGGCGGAGGCCCTTGTGGGCGTCGTTGCCGTAGTAGAAGCCCTTCAGCCAGTCGACCCGCTCGGCCGAGCCCTCGGCGATGCGGTCGAGGTCGTCCTCCATGCCGGCGGTGAAGTCGTACTGCACGAGCTCCGTGAAGAACTCCTCCAGCAGCCGCACGACGGAGAACGCGATCCAGTTGGGCACGAGCGCCGTGCCGCGGGGCGTGACGTATCCGCGGTCGACGATGGTCGAGATGATGGCCGCGTAGGTGGACGGGCGCCCGATGCCGAGCTCCTCGAGCGTCTTCACGAGGCTCGCCTCCGTGTAGCGCGGCGGCGGGCTGGTCTCGTGGCCCTTGGCGTCGACGTCGACCAGGCGCAGGTCCTGGCCCTTCTTCAGGTCGGGGAGCTTGGCCTCACGCGGCTCGGCGGCGCCGTGGCGCTCCTCGTCGCGGCTCTCCTCGTACGCGGCCAGGAAGCCGCGGAAGGTGATGACCGTGCCCGAGGCCGCGAACTCGGCGACCTCTCCGGCGGATGTCGGACCGGCGGCGATGACGACCGAGGCGGTGGACCCCTTCGCGTCCGCCATCTGCGAGGCGATGGTGCGCTTCCAGATGAGGTCGTACAGCTTGTGGTCGTTCCCGCGCAGGGTGGAGGCCAGCTGCTGCGGAGTGCGGAACGTCTCCCCCGCGGGGCGGACGGCCTCGTGGGCCTCCTGGGCGTTCTTGCTCTTGCCGGCGTAGAGGCGCGGCTTGTCCGGCACGGTCTCGGATCCGTAGAGCTCCGCCGCCTGCTTGCGCGCCGCGGTGATCGCCTGCTGCGAGAGCGACGGCGAGTCGGTGCGCATGTAGGTGATGTAGCCGTTCTCGTACAGCGACTGCGCGACGCTCATGGTCTGCCGGGCCGAGAACCGCAGCTTGCGCGCGGCCTCCTGCTGGAGCGTGGACGTCGTGAAGGGGGCAGCCGGCCGACGCGTGTAGGGCTTGGACTCGACGCTCTGCACCCTCAGCGGCACGGACGGGTCGCGCAGCGCCTCGGCGAGCGCCTCCGCGCTCGTCGCGTCGAGGGGACGCGAGTCGTTCTTGAGGGCGCCCTTGTCGTCGAAGTCGCGACCCGTCGCGATGCGGGCCCCGTCGATGCGGACGAGGCGCGCATCGAAGGGCAGCTCCTGGTCGATCGGCGACAGCGAGGCGGTGAGGTCCCAGTAGGAGGCGGTGACGAAGGCCAGGCGCTCGCGCTCGCGATCCACCACGAGCCGCGTCGCGGCGGACTGGACGCGGCCGGCGGACAGGCCGGGGCCGACCTTGCGCCACAGCACGGGCGACACCTCGTAGCCGTACAGGCGGTCGAGGATGCGGCGAGTCTCCTGGGCGTCGACGAGGGCGGTGTCGATGTCGCGGGTGCTGTCGCGCGCCCGCTCGATGGCCTCCTTGGTGATCTCGTGGAAGACCATGCGCTTGACCGGCACCTTGGGCTTCAGCACCTGGAGCAGGTGCCACGCGATGGCCTCACCCTCGCGGTCCTCATCCGTCGCGAGGAAGAGCTCGTCGGCGTCCTTGAGCGCCCGCTTGAGATCGGCGACCGTCTTCTTCTTCTGGTCGCTCACGACGTAGTAGGGCTCGAAGCCGTTCTCGACGTCGACCGAGAACTTCCCCAGCGTGCCCTTCTTGAGCTCCGGCGGCAGGTTCTTCGGCTCGATCAGGTCGCGGATGTGGCCGACCGACGCCTGCACCTCGTAGCCGTCGCCCAGGTACTGGGCGATCGTCTTGGCCTTGGCCGGCGACTCGACGATGACCAACTTCTTCGTGCCGGGCACGTGACTCCTTATATATGCGTTCATGGGGGCCGGCATCCGGCCCGGTGTCCGGGTGCGTGCCCGCTCGGATGCGCTCCGGGGCGACGTTCGGCGGGGTCCCCGACAAGGCACACCATACACACGCGCACCGACCGGGGACCTAATCGCGGCGCGGCCCGGACGGCCTCGGTCGCCCCCCCCGGGACGACTCCGCCAGCGTCGTCGCGAGGCCGTCCCGCGACACCGTCACGAGCTCGCGCTCGGGCCCTCACGGCCCGGTGCCGGGAGGCTGTCCGGCCCGTGCGCGTGCCGTCACCGCCAGGCCGACGGCGTCGCCGCTGCCCGTGACCTCCACCACGACGGTGGTGCCGTTCACCTCGCACGTCGTCAGCGAGACCCCCACCGCCTTCACCACCTCGCCCGCCGCGGCGCAGGGCGGGCCCGTGGAGAACCCCGCCGCGACGTCGGCCGCCGCGAGCGCGCCGGAGTCGGCAGCACCCGCCACGACGGCCCGCTCGACGAGGACCGTGGACACGGCGACTGAGGCCATCGCGAGCGAGGCGACCGCCCCGAGCACCCCCACCGCGACCACCGTGCCCGATCCACGATCACCCGGCATCCGCGTCCGCCTCCTCCTGCCAGGCGCAGCCGCGGGCCGTGATGCGCATCCCGGCCGCCCCCGCCGGGAGGAAGCGGCTCCGCGCGGTGAGCCGGATGCAGACGGCGTGCCCCTGGCGGTCCACCGCCATGGACGCTCCTCGAGCGGCGCCGTCGATGCGCTCGCCCGCCCTGCTCTCGTCCTCCCCACGGCCGAGGCTCCTCGCGGCCTCCTGCGCGGCCGAGGTCATCTCGACCTGCTGCCCCACGGTCTGCACCGCGCCCATGCACAACCCGAGGACGAGGACGACCGCCGGCAGGACGACCGCGAGCTCCGCCGCCGCCGCCCCGCGGTCCCCCGCCGCAGCCCGGGAGGACGGGTCAACGGGCATGGGGTGCCCCGCCCGCATCAGCGGTCGTAGGTCAGCGCACGCCGTACGAGGTCGAGCAGCATGCCCCGCACCTCGTCGCTCTGGAGGATCACCACGAGCAGGCCGGCGAACGCGACGGCCGCCATGGTCGCGATGGCGTACTCCGCCGTGGCGGCGCCGCGGTCGCTCGACGCCCGGTCGAGGACGGCCCGGCCTGCTATCCGCACGGCGAGGGCGACCCTCGTGGGCCCGGGCCGCGCGCACGTCCCTCCACCGTCGGCGCAGCTCGACGCGCGACCCGAGGACACCTCACGGCCCCCGCTGCTCGTCGCCGGAGGAGGCACCGCTGCCACCGCCGCGAGCGGCCAGTCGGAGCGGCACCCCGATGCTCTCGACGCCGCCGCGTCGGGAGCGGCGCGCGATGCCGCCTCGGACCCGCGGGAGGCCCCGCCGCGCGATCCCGCCACCGCCCCGCGGTCCGCCGTCGCCGATGCCGGCTCCTCGACTCGTCCCATGTCCTCGTCCTCTCCCCTGGCGGGCATCGCCCGCCGTCTGTGCCTGCCGCCCGTCGGCAGGTCATCACCATGCCCGGCGCGGCATCGACGGATCGCGCGTGCCCGACCACCGGTGGACGCCCTCATCCCCGCCCGAGTGTTGAGGACACGACGGCCAGGAGCATCGGCACGACGCCGACCACCAGGAAGGCCGGCAGGACGCAGACCCCGAGCGGCAGCATCAGCCGCGCGGCGAGACGCGCGGCTGCCCGCTCAGCCCCGGTGCGCGCATCGCGCCGCGCCCTCTCCGCCTCGCCGCGGAGGAGGTCGACGACGGGCGCGCCCGTCCGGGTCGCGACCTCCACGACGGAGGCGACGGCCGTCAGCTCGCCGCGGACGGGGATGCCCGAGCGCTCGCAGGCGCGCCCGACGACAGCGACGGCGCGCGGCACGGACGCGCCGCTCGACATCGCGGTCGCGACGAGGTCGAGGACGAGCCCGGGTGCGGCGTCACGGGGCAGGGCCCGGCGGACGAGGCTCCGGTTCCAGCGCCAGCCGACCGCCACGAGCGAGCCGCCGACCACCAGGCAGGCGGCTCCGGGCACGGTGGTGGCGAGGATGCGGAGCGGGTCGAAGCCGAGCCCGGCGGCCAGCACGATCCCGGCCCCGGGCATGAGGAGCACGGTGCGGCTCGTGGCCACCGGACCGGCGAGCGCGGTCCCTGCGTCCCGTCGGACGCGGGCGACGTCGACGAGCGTCTCGGCGAGACGCACGAGCGCCGCCGCCATCGGCGCCCCCGTGCGGTCGGAGATCTCGAGCACCGCGGCGAGGGCGCTCCAGGGCGCGGTGTCGGCGGCATCTCCCCCGCCCGCGCTCCGGCCGCGCCCCACCGCGTGGGCCACGCGCGCGGACAGGGGATCCGAGCCGGAGCCCGAGCCCGAGGCGACGCACCGGATGACCGATGCCGCCGCACCGTCCCCCCGTCGCGCCCTTCCGCCCGGCGGCGCGAGCTGCCGCCACGCGCGTTCCGGTGGGAGTCCCGCGCCGAGCAGCACCGCGAGGCGCCGAACGAACGCTGCCGCCTCCTCCGCCTCCGCCACGACGGCTCCGGCGCGCGACGGCGCGAGGGTCGCCGGCAGGCGCCCGGCGAGCGCACGCACCGTCACGGCCGATCCATGTCGGCCGCCGTCACGGTTCCCGTCACCGCGGGCCGCTCGCGGGCACCCGGGCCCGACGACCAGCGCACGGGCACCACTCGGAGGCGCCCTCCCCCGTCCGCGACGAGGCGCCCGGCCTCCGTGACGCGACGGCCCCGCTCGGTCCGCGCGAGGTGCACGACCAGGCCGATCGCGCTGACGGCCTGGCGCGCGGTCGTGACCGCGTCCATCCCGGCGAGCGCACCCAGCGCCTCGAGCCGCGCCGGGACGTCGGCCACGCCGTTGGCGTGCAGGGTGCCGGCCCCGCCGTCATGGCCGGTGTTGAGCGCTCCGAGCAGCTCCCGGATCTCGCTCCCGCGGCACTCGCCCACCACCAGCCGGTCGGGGCGCATCCGGAGGGCCTCGCGCACCAGCCGTGGGAGCGGCAGCTCCCCCGCCCCCTCGATGTTGGCCTGCCGCGCCTCGAGGCAGACGACGTGCGGATGCCGGACCCGGAGCTCCGCCACGTCCTCGACGACCACGATGCGCTCCCGCGGATCGGCTCGGGCGAGGAGCGCGCCGAGGAGGGTCGTCTTCCCGCTGCCGCCCGCGCCCGTGATGAGCAGGTTGGTGCGTCGGCGCACCGCCTCCTCGAGGAGCGCCCGGCAGCCCGGCGGGAAGGCGCCGGCGGCGTCGAGCGCGTCGAGGGTGGGCCGGGCCCGGGACGGCAGCCGGATGGAGAGCAGGGTGCCGCGGGTCGACACGGGCGGCAGCACCGCATGCACCCGCATCCCCTCGCCGAGGCGCACGTCCACGCAGGGCGCCGCCTCGTCGAGGTGCCGCCCGCCCTCGGCGGCGAGGCGCACGGCGAGGGCGCGCACCGCAGGCTCCCCGCCGAGGTCGACGTCGGCACGGCGCTCGGGGCCGCGACCCCGGTCCACCCAGACCTCGCCGTCGCCGTTGACGAACACGTCGGTCGCCGCGGGGTCCCGGGCAAGGGCCGCGAGGGGCCCGAGGGCCGAAGGGACGTGGCGCGCCGGTGACTGGGCCGGCCATCCGCCGCGGACAGCGAGGACTGCCCGGCGCGCGCTGACATCGCCGATCCGCGGAGGACCACCTCTCCGCCCAGTCCCCCCACGCCGGCAGCACCTCCCTCGCGACCGTCACGGCCCGACGGCGTCCGAGCGGGCACGCGGACGCGCGGGACGAACGTCGCCGTCGCAGATGACCGGGAGCGCACCGCGGCACGGGGTCGTGCGTCATCGCCGTGGGGAGCATCCGCATCGGGTGGTCCGTGCGCCCCGTACCCTGACCCCGGCGCCGATCCGGGGACGGTGCCGCCACGGTCGGCGGATGCGTGCCACTCGCTCATGCGGGGAGGCTAGGTGCCGAGCGCAGGACGGGATCATGACGGCCGACGGCCGTGGGGTCCACAGGGACGAACGAGCTGGGGAGGACGTCGACGGCGGCATCGGCCCGGCTGCTGGTCGCAAGAAGAGAGGGGCGGCGCCCATCGGGGGAACAGGCGCCGCCACGTGACGACGGATCGGGGGAATCCAGAATTCGCCACACGTCGAGCTCGGCTCGACGGGTCGAGCATACGCCGCACTCCTCCCGCTACGGGAGGGTTGAGCGTGTTCTGGCCGATCATTCATCGGACTCCCGGCAACGGACGCCCGCCATCCCACTGTCGGAGCCTCCGGGCGCCGCCCCGGGCACCCGCTAACGTGGGTCGCGGAGAGGATGACGATGTCCACGAACCCCGAATCGACCGAGCCCGGAGCATCCGGCACCGCCCTGCGCGACGAGGACGAGGAGGGGACGACGTCCGCCTCCACGCCACCGGGACCGCCCCACGCAGGACCCGTGCATCCGCCGTCGGACGCCTTCCGCGCCACCCGCGTCGCCGACGAGTCCCTCGCCGAGTCCGCGGCGGCCGACCGCCTCGGATTCTGGGCCGACCGCGCCCGCGAGCTCGTCACGTGGGAGACCCCGTTCGAGACGGTCCTCGACTGGTCGGACGCCCCCGTGGCCCGCTGGTTCCCCGAGGGCCGGCTGAACGTCGCCTACAACTGCCTCGACCGTCACGTGGCCGCCGGGAACGGCGAGCGCGTCGCGCTGCACTGGGAGGGCGAGCCGGGCGACACCCGCGACCTCACCTACGCCGAGCTCACCGCCGAGGTGAAGCGCGCCGCCAACGCGCTGCTCGAGCTGGGCGTCGTCGCCGGCGACCGCGTCGCGATCTACCTGCCGATGGTCCCCGAGGCCGTCATCGCGATGCTGGCCGTCGCGCGCATCGGCGCCGTCCACTCCGTCGTCTTCGGCGGCTTCAGCGCCGAGAGCCTCCGCGCCCGGATCGACGACGCCGCGGCGCGCGTGGTCATCACCGCGGACGGCGGCTGGCGCAAGGGCAAGGTCTTCCCGCTGAAGCCTGCGGTCGACGCGGCCCTGGTCGGCTCCGCCGGATCCGTCGAGCACGTCCTGGTCGTGCGCCGGGGCGAGAACGAGGTCGACTGGGACGACTCCCGCGACCTCTGGTGGCACGAGCGCCTCGCCGAGGCGTCGGCGGAGCACGAGGCGGAGTCGTTCGAGGCCGAGCACCCCCTCTTCATCCTGTACACGAGCGGCACCACCGGGAAGCCGAAGGGCATCCTGCACACCTCGGGCGGCTACCTCACGCAGGCCGCGTACACGCACCGCAACGTCTTCGACCTGCACCCGGAGACCGACGTGTACTGGTGCACGGCGGACGTCGGCTGGGTCACCGGTCACAGCTACGTCGTCTACGGCCCGCTGGCCAACGGCGCCACGCAGGTGATCTACGAGGGCACGCCCGACACCCCCGCGCCCGGCCGCTGGTGGGACATCGTCGAGAAGCACGGCGTGACGATCCTCTACGCGGCGCCCACGGCGATCCGCTCCTTCATGAAGACGGGCCGCGAGATCCCCGACGGGCGCGACCTCTCCTCCCTGCGACTCCTCGGCTCGGTCGGCGAGCCCATCAACCCGGAGGCGTGGCGCTGGTACCGCGACGTCATCGGCGGCGGCGACGTGCCCGTGGTCGACACGTGGTGGCAGACGGAGACGGGCGGGATCATGATCTCGGCGCTCCCCGGCATCACCGCGACCAAGCCGGGGTCGGCGCAGACGCCCATCCCGGGCATCGAGGTCGCCGTGGTCGACGACCAGGGCGAGCCCGTGGCACGCGGCGAGAGCGGCCTCCTGGTCGTCACCGAGCCCTGGCCGGGCATGCTGCGCGGCATCTGGGGCGACCCGGAGCGGTACCGCGAGACGTACTGGGACCGCTTCGGGGACCGCTACTTCGCCGGCGACGGGGCCCGGCTCGACGAGGACGGCGACATCTGGCTCCTCGGACGGGTGGACGACGTGATGAACGTCTCCGGCCACCGGCTGTCGACCGCGGAGATCGAGTCCTCCCTCGTCGCGCACCCGTACGTGGCCGAGGCGGCCGTGGTCGGCGCGTCCGACGAGGCGACCGGGCAGGCCGTCGTGGCGTTCGTGATCCTCCGCTCGGCCGAGGCGAGCGCGCTCGGCGACGAGGACCCGAACGAGCTGCTGCGGAAGCACGTCGCCGACCAGATCGGCGCCATCGCGAAGCCGCGCCGCGTGTTCGTGGTGCAGGAGCTGCCGAAGACGCGCTCGGGCAAGATCATGCGCCGGCTGCTGCGGGACGTGGCGGAGGGCCGGGCGATCGGCGACACCACGACGCTGGCCGACTCGCAGGTAATGCAGGTCATCAGCGAGCGGATGAACGCCGGCTGACCGGCTCTCGCGGACGTGCAGGAGGGCCTGGCGCGTGCACCCGGCCCTCCTGCACGTCCGCCCTCGAGGCGCCCGCGGCTACTCGACGAGCGCCACCACGAGCTCGACCTCGACGGGCGAGCCGAGCGGCAGCTCCGCCACGCCGACGGCGGAGCGGGCGTGGATCCCGGCGTCGCCGAGGATCTCCCCCAGCACCTCGCTGGCGCCGTTGATCACGCCGGGCTGCCCGGTGAAGCCCTCGGCCGAGGCGACGAAGCCCGTGACCTTGACCACGCGCGCGATGCGGTCGACGCCGCCCGCGGCATCCGCGGCCGCCGCGAGCCCGTTGAGCGCGCAGGTGCGGGCGTGCGCCTTCGCGTCCTCGGCGGACACCTCGGCGCCGACCTTGCCGGTCGCGGCGAGCGCGCCGTCGACGAACGGCAGCTGCCCGCTCGTGTAGACGAGGCCGCCGTGGACGACGGCGGGGACGTAGGCGGCGACGGGCGCGGCGACCGCCGGCAGCTCGATGCCGAGCTCGGCGAGCCGGTCGGAGATCGCGCGCATCAGGCGCCGTGCTCGGCGTCGGCGACGGGGCGCTTCATGTACGCGACGAGCCCGCCCTCGGGGCCGGTGACGACCTGCACGAGCTCCCAGCCCTGCGAACCCCACGTGTTGAGGATGGCGGCGGTGTTGTGGATCATCAGCGGCGTGGTGAGGTACTCCCACTGCCCGGGCGTTGCGGTCATCTCGGCTCCTTGCCGGTCGGGTCTGGATGCATGACGGGACGGGCGCGGGCGGCCGGCGCACAGGTCTCACGGGTTCCCATACACCCTTCCCGTACTCTGGAGTCTATGTCTGCTTCGAAGAACACGCCCGGCCGCGTCGCCGCCGCGCTCACGGGCGTCCTCGGCATGAGCGCCGTCGCCGGCGTGCTCGTCGCCGCGATGGTCACCCCGGCCATCGCCGTCACGAGCCTGGCTGCCAACAACACGATCGGGCTCTTCGAGGACCTGCCCGACTACCTGCAGATCGACAACCTCGCCCAGAAGACCGAGCTGTACGCCACGCAGGGCGGCCAGCCCGTGAAGTTCGCCGAGTTCTACGCGCAGAACCGCGAGGAGGTCGGGTGGGACGAGGTCTCCGACAACGCGAAGGCCGCGGCCGTCGACACGGAGGACCCCCGCTTCTACGAGCACGGCGGCGTCGACGTGCAGTCCACGTTCCGCGCCCTCGCCCAGAACGTGATCGGCGGCGGCGTGCAGTCCGGCGCCAGCACCATCACCATGCAGTACGTCAAGAACGTGCTCGTGCAGAAGGCGGAGACCCTCGCGGCGACCGACCAGGAGGCGGGCAAGAAGGCCTACGAGGAGGCGACGCAGGAGTCGACCGCCCGCAAGCTCAAGGAGATGCGCCTCGCGATCGGCCTGGAGAAGAAGTTCTCCAAGAACGACATCCTCCTGGGCTACCTCAACATCGCGAACTACGGCGGCAGCGTCTACGGCATCCAGTCGGCCGCCCGGTACTACTACGGCGTCGACGCGAAGGACCTCAGCATCGCGCAGGCCGCCAGCCTCGTCGCCACCGTCAACTACCCCGTCGCGCTCCGCATCGACGAGCCGGGCAACATCCCCGCCAACCAGGAGCGGCGCGACATCCTCATCGACAACATGCTGAAGCACCACAGCATCACGCAGGAGCAGCGCGACGAGGCGATCGCCACCCCCGTGACGCCGGCCATCACGCCGTCTGTGAGCGGCTGCAATGCGGCCCAGCCCGCCAGCGCCGCGTACTTCTGCGACGCCGTGAAGTACACGGTCGAGAACTCGGACGAGTTCGGCAAGGACGAGACCGAGCGCACCAACAACCTGAACCGCAACGGCTACAAGATCTACACCACGCTCAACCTCGACCTGCAGGCCAAGGCCACGGACGACATGCGCGCGCAGATCCCCACCACGATGAACAGCATCGCCGTCGGATCCGCCATGACGAGCGTCGAGGCGAAGACCGGTCGCGTCATCGCGATGGTGCAGAACACCGACTACGGGAACGGCGGCGGGGCCGGCGTCACCAGCGTCAACTACAACACCGACCAGGACTACGGCGGATCGCGCGGGTTCCAGGTGGGATCCACGTACAAGCTCGTGACCCTGCTCGAGTGGCTGAACGAGGGGCACTCGGTCAACGAGGTCGTGCGCTCCTCCAACGGCACGTGGAGCGGACGCGACTTCCAGGACTCGTGCACCGGGGGCAACCTCGGGTCCGACGTCCTCCGGGTGACCAACGACGGCGCGGCTCCGGGCGCCAACCGCACGGTCATGTCGGGCACCGCGAACTCCACCAACACGGCGTTCATGGCCATGGCCTCGGAGCTCGACATGTGCGGCATCGGGAAGACGGCGAAGGCCATCGGCATCCACCAGGCCGTGCCCGACACGGAGCTCTCCAACTACGTCTCCGACATCATCGGCTCGGGCGGCAACAACATCGCGCCCCTCACCATGGCGCAGGCCTACGCGACGGTCGCGAACAACGGCACCACGTGCGACCCGATCCTCATCGACAAGGTCGTGCTCCCCGACGAGACCGAGATCACGCCGCCGTCCGCGAACTGCCGTGAGGCCGTGAGCGCCGACGTCGCGCGCACCGCGGCCTACGCCCTCGCGGGCGTCATGAGCGCCACCGGCGCCGCGGCGAACACGAACGACGGCACGCCCCTCATCGGCAAGACCGGAACCACGGACCGGGCGAAGGACACCTGGTTCGTGGGCTCCAGCACCGAGGTGACCACCGCCATCTGGGTGGGCAGCTCCACGGGCCAGGACATCCGCCAGCGCACCACCCGGCTCCCGAGCGGGCAGCTCATGTCCACGGCGCGCTTCGCCGTGTGGAAGCCGTTCATGCAGTCCGTCAACGCCGCGTACGGGGGCCAGTCGTTCCCCGGCCCGGCATCCGAGCTCACCCGCACCCCCACCGTCCAGGTGCCGGACGTGTCGGGCATGTCGCTCGCGAACGCGCAGTCGGCCATCGAGGGCGCGGGTCTGAGCTTCGCCCAGGGTGGCGCCCGCGCCTCCTCGAGCGTCCCCGCCGGGCAGGTCTCCGGGTCCGATCCGGGCGCCGGCGCGAACGCCGCGCGCGGATCGACCGTCACCGTGTTCACCAGCAGCGGCCCCGACCAGGGCGCGCAGCAGGGCACGCCCGGCACCGTCCCGGACGTCGGCGGCCAGGACCTCACGGGCGCCCGCCAGGCGCTGCGTGCGGCCGGCTTCGACGTGACCATCGCGCAGGAGCAGGTGCAGGACAACTCCCAGATCGGCCGGGTGACGCGCACCGAGCCCGCCGCCGGTGAGCAGAGCAGCGGTCCCGTGACGCTCTACGTGGGACGCAGCTGATGGGCGTGATCGGCGCCCTCGCGCGCACCGCCGGCGGTCTCGCGGCCGCCGGCGCGGCCGTCTTCGCGTACGCCTCCTTCTACGAGCGGCGCCGCTTCACGCTCCGCGAGGTGACCGTGCCGGTGCTCCCCGTGGGCTCCGACCCCATCCGCGTGCTCCACCTCTCCGACATGCACATGGCGCCATGGCAGCACAAGAAGCAGCGGTGGGTGCGCGAGCTCGCGGACCTGCGTCCGGATCTGGTGGTCGACACGGGCGACAACACCGGCCACGAGCAGGGCATCGTCGCGGTCGAGGAGACCCTCGAGGCGTTCCGCGGCATCCCGGGCGTCTTCGTGCACGGCTCGAACGACTACTACGGGCCGATGATGAAGAACCCGTTCAAGTACTTCACCGCGAACACGCACGCGACGCAGCGCCCGGCGGACCTCGACCTCCCCCGGCTCGAACGGCTCTACGCGTCGCTCGGCTGGCTCGACCTCAACAACGCCGCGGGCGCCATCGAGGTCAACGGCACACTGCTGGAGCTCTTCGGCGTCGACGACCCGCACCGGGACTTCGACCGGCTCGAGGCGCTCCCCGGTGCCCTCGACGCGCTGCGCGAGGACGACGACGCCTACCAGGAGTCGTCCGGCGCCCCCGTGGTCTCCGTCGGCGTCGCGCATGCGCCCTACCGCCGCGTGCTCGACTCCTTCGTCACCAACGGCGCCCGGATGATCTTCGCCGGGCACACCCACGGCGGCCAGGTCTGCGTCCCCGGGTACGGCGCCCTGGTCACCAACTGCGACATCCCGCGCCGCCAGGTCAAGGGGCTCAGCGTCTGGCCGCACGCCGACAGGGCCTCCTACCTGCACGTGAGCGCCGGCCTCGGCACCTCGATCTACGCTCCGGTGCGCTTCGCCTGCTACCCCGAGGCGACGCTCGTGACGCTCACGGCCGTCTGACGCCCGCGGCGTACGCGGGACCCCGGAACATCGGGTATCGTAGAGCCCGGCCCTCGGGCCATCGGGGTGTGGCGCAGTTTGGTAGCGCGCTTCGTTCGGGACGAAGAGGTCGCAGGTTCAAATCCTGTTACCCCGACACACCGCCTCGCAGAGGCACAGCACGACCAGCATCATGACGAAGGGCCGCTCCCCCAGGGAGCGGCCCTTCGTCGTCGTACGGGGCACCGTCCGGGCTCGGGGACCGTGTCCGGCGACCGCCCCGTGACATCGGACACGCGCACTGCGCACGCACAGGCGCGAGCGGCATGCACGGGGGCCTCCTAGCGTGACCCGGGCTTGAGCCGCAGCGCCGGGCGCTCGATCGCGTAGTACGTGGCCGCGGAGAGCGCGAGGGTGACGGCGCCGACCACGAGCGTGTTCAGCGCGAAGCCCGCGACCGTGTCGGGCAGCACGAGGCCCGCCCGGCGGAGGAAGCGGATCACCGGCAGGTGCCACAGGTAGACGCTGAACGAGATCGTGCCGAGCCAGGCGATCCACCGGAGCTCCAGGAAGCGCGTGACCGGGCCGAGGGAGCCACCGCGGCGCGGCAGCGCGACGATGAGCAGGAGGGCGGCGCAGGAGGCCGCCACGAGGCTCTCCTCGAACGCCTCGACGGGCGCTTCGGAGGCGACGACGATGATCACCGCGGCGGCGATGCCGACGGGCACGCGCCAGGCTGCGAGGCGGTCGCGGAGGCTCTCGTCCGCGGACAGGGTGAGCAGGACCACGGCGGCGGCCATGCCGTAGGCGAAGAGGTCGGCGTGGGTCAGGATGCTGCGGTTCGCGACGGCCTCCCCGGTGGCGCCCCACTCGCTCGCCAGGCGCCCCTGATGCCCGAGCGGCGCCTGCGCCATCATGGACCACACCTTGCCGGCCATGCCGATCACGAGCAGCACGACGGCCGGAGCCAGGGCGCGGACCCACGTGCCCCTGCCCCGCAGCAGCCGCGCGGCGAGGACGGCGACGATGGGCAGCAGCACGTAGAAGCAGACCTCCACCGCCAGGGTCCACGCGACCTCGATGCCGCTCCGCAGCGTGCGAGGTGCGTAGCCCTGCAGCAGCAGCGCGTTGAGGACGGTGTCGACGGGTCCGAGGGTGCCGATCTCCAGGCCGGCGTCGCGGGTGTCGCGGGGCAGGATCGCGACGCGGAGGACGAGGCTCACGAGGAGCAGCACGACGATGTAGCCCGGGAACACCCGCAGCGCCCGGTTCGCGGCGTAGCGCGACAGCCGCGGCAGGGGCCCGCCGTCGATGAGGCTCCGCGCGAAGGGCAGGAACAGCAGGAAGCCGCTGAGCACGAAGAAGAGCGTCACTCCGTGGCTGAAGAACGCGACCTCGCCGACGAGCGGGACGTCGGTCGTGGGGCGGGCGAGCTGGCGCTGCACGTGGTACAGGAGGACGGCGATGGCCGCCACGCCCCGGAGGCCCTCGATGCCGGGCAGCAGCGTGCGCACGCGGGCGGGAGCGGACGTCGGGGTCCCGGTCATGATGGCCTTCCCGGCTCGGTGGTACGGCGGTCGTCCAGTCTACGAGGCCCGTCCTCGAGGGCCGGAGGGCGGACAGCACGACGGCCGCCGCCCGGAGGCGACGGCCGTCGGCGCGCGCTCCCCATCGAGCGCGGGCTCATCCCTCCGCGGGAGGTGCGGGCTCCGCCGGCGCCGGAGCGGCCGGCGCCTGGGTGCCGTCGGGGCGGCGGACTGCGTCGGCTTCGGCGCGGGGGCCACGTACGGTCGCTTCGTCAGCGTGCTGGCGGGCGCCGGGAAGTCCTCGGCGGGATACCGGTCGTCGATGAAGGTCTGCAGCGGCTTGAAGATGCGGTGACGCGCGCTGTCCGCGGCGGACCCGTTGAGCACGTTGCGGCGCATGGACGCGAAGCCCTCGACGTTGCCCACCCACACCGCGGTGGTGACCTCGGTGGAGGATCCGACGAACCAGGTGTCCTTCGAGCGGTCGGTCGTGCCCGTCTTGCCCATGATCTGCGTCCCGTCGCGGGGGTTGGACGCCGCTCCCGTGCCGCCCATGACGGCCTTGAGGGCGAAGGCGGCCGTGTTGGCGACCTCGGGGCTCATCGCCTGCGCGCACGCGCTCTTCGGCGTGACCAGCTCGCTGTCGTCCGGGAGGACGACCTTGTCGATCGCGATGGGCGGGCACATGGTGCCCTGGTTCGCGACGGAGGCGAAGGCGGTGGCCATCTGCAGCGGGGCGACGGTGTTGCCGCCCGAGCCGACCACGTCGGACGGGAAGCTCGACAGGTCGCGCTTGTCCGCGTTGTAGGCACCCATGTCCGTGGCGGTCTTGCTGATGTCGCAGAGGTCCAGCTGGCTCGCCATCGCGACGAAGGCCGAGTTGACTGAGGCGACGGTCGCGGCGAGGACGTTCTGGTTCGAGGTGCCGCCGGTGTTGGTGTCGTTGGTCACCTTGTAGTCCGGGGAGCCGGCGAGGTTGTCGCCGCACCGGGTGAACTCGCTGGCCGACCACGTGGTCTTGGAGGCGTTGACCGTCTGGTAGATGGACTTCCCGGCCTTGAGCCAGTCGACGAGCGTGAAGATCTTGTACGTCGAGCCGACCTGGAACCCGGCGCTCCCGCCGTGCGCCTTGTCAGCGGAGTAGTTGATCTCGGTCACGCCCGGCTGGTCGGTCGCGACGCCGTAGTCGGTGTTCTGCGCCATCGCGATCACTCGGCCCGTCTTCACCTCGCGGGAGACCACGGATCCGCCGATCTGCGTGAAGCGCGCCGTGGTCGGCACCTGCTTGCGCATCTGGTCGGCCGCGTTGGCCTGGATGTCGAGGTCGAGGGTCGTGTAGACCTGCAGGCCACCGCGCTTCAGCAGCGCGTCGCGGTCGGAGGCGGTCTCCCCGAACTCGGGGTTGGTGAGGATCTCGTTCTTCACGTAGTCGCAGAAGTACGCGGCCGAGATCGGGTTCGCCTGGATGCAGCCGCTCGTGGAGGGCGTGATCGTCGGCGTGATCTCCGCGGCGGCGGCCACGTCGTACTGCTCCTGCGTGATCTTCTGCTCCTTGAGCATGTTGCTCAGCAGGAGGTCGCGGCGGGCCTTGTTGCGCTCGAGGTTCTCCGGGTTGTCGATCTTGTAGATCTCGGGAGCGTTGACCGTCGCGATGAGGCTCGCGGCCTGCTCCAGGTTGAGGTCCGCGGCGGAGACGTTGAAGTAGTACCGCGCGGCCGACTCGATGCCGTAGACCCGGCTGCCGAAGTTCGCGATGTTGAGGTAGGCGAGGAGGATCTCGTTCTTGGAGTACTTCTTCTCCACCCCGATCGCCATCCGCATCTCCTTGAGCTTGCGGGGCATGTCGGGCTGCGTGGCCTCCTGGAAGGCCTTCCGGCCGGCGGCCTGCTGCTCCTCGTCCGTGGAGTCGACCATGTTCTGCGCCTTCTGGACCAGGACGTTCCGGACGTACTGCATCGTGATGGTCGAGGCGCCGGACTGCACCTCGTCGTTGAGCACGTTCTGCGCGAGCGCGCGGGCGGCCGACAGCACGTCGACGCCGCCGTGCTCGTAGTACCGGGGGTCCTCGGTGGCGATCGCGGCGTCCTTCGCGAACTGCGAGACGGCCTCCCACGGGACCTCCTCGCGGTCCTGCGAGAAGAACTCGGCGAAGGGCACTTGGCTGTCGCCCTGCTTGGCGAACAGCACGGTCTTCTGCGCGAGGTTGTCGATCTGCAGGTTGTCCGGGATGTCCTCGAACACGCCGATGGTGCTGTTGGCCGCGATGCCGGAGACGGCGATGGCGGGGGTCACCATGGCGGCGACGAGCACGCCGGCGATCGTGCTCATGCCGACGAGTCCGAGGAACGCGCCCAACCGGGTCGAGATGGTCAGGTCAGTTTTCCTCATGGTACGAATCTAACCCGCGCTCGGAGGTCGGGCATCCGCCCCGGGGATGGTCCCAGCTGCCCGTGGCCGAAATGTGATGAGTGCCCTCATCATCGGTCGGCGCGGGCCCGGCGTGTAGCCGTTCCGCGAACGGCGACGGGGTCCGGAGGCGGGAGTCGAGGAGCTCGCGGAGCCCGAGCGGGCTGTCCGGCACGCCGTCCCGGGGCGGGTCCGCGTTGCTAGGCTGCCGCCCTCATGGACCCCCTCGCCCCCGATCCCCGACGGCGCGCGCCGTGTCCGCGCGGGGAGCGGGACGCGATGCCGGACCGCTCGACCTGGGGCGCCGTGCGGGATCGGGAGCGGCGGCGCCGGCGGCACCGTCAGGCGGCCCTCCTCCTGCTCGCCTACGTCGGGATCGTGGCCCTGGTCACGCTCGCCCCGGACAGCGTCGACCGCGGTGCGTACCCGACGCTGATGCGCGGCGTCCGCTTCCTGCAGCACCACGGCCTGCCGGGCTTCCGCTACGCGATGATCGAGTCGGCGGCGAACGTGGTCCTGTTCGCGCCCCTGGGGATGCTCGGCGTCCTCGCCCTGGGGAGCCGTCGCTGGCTCGTGGTCGGGGTAGCGGGCACCGTGCTGTCGATCGCGGTCGAGCTGGCGCAGGGCGCGTTCCTGCCGGCGCGCGTGGCCTCCCTCGCGGACGTGGCGGCCAACGGGCTCGGCGCGCTCCTGGGCGCCGGCGCGGCCTCCCTGCTCGCCGCCCGCACGCGACGACGCGGGCGGATCCGGTCGTGATCGGATCCGCTCGCGTCGGGGGTCATGCGATGTCGCGGGTCAGGAGGCCCGACGGCGACGGGCCGTGGCGATGCCCGCGGCGGCGGCGCCGGCGAGGAGCAGGCCGCCGCCGGTGATCGCGAGGCCGGTCGGCAACGTGCCGCCGGTGATGGGGAGCGATCCGGACGCGGCCGCGGTGCTCGAGCTGGCCGGCACGACGGAGACGAGGCCGCACCAGTGGTCGCCCGACGCGGCGGTCTCGTTGGCGCGCCAGGTGCCGGTGGCCGTGGTCGGGACGACGAGCGTGCCGGAGACGGAGCCGTCCGCGGCGGCGACGACGGACGCGGCCGGGTCGCCGGCGGCGGCGGGCGCGCCGGCCGCGGCGGAGAGGCGCAGGGCGACGGTCTCGCCCGGCGTGAACGCACCGGCCGCACCCGTGAGGGTGACGGACTGCCCGGGCGCGACGGCCGCGGGGGTCACGGACATGCCGGCGCAGGAGAGGCCGGAGTCCGTGGGGACGTAGTCCTCCGCCTGGGCGGCGAGAGGGGCGGAAGCGGTGAGCGCGAGCGCGACGAACGCGCCCGCCAGGGTCTTGGCGAGCATCTCGGGTGTGCCTTCACTGATACGCCCGAGACGGACGTGCGGGGCACGACGGGTATCGCCTCGGGGCGGTGGTGTCCGCGGCGCGCGATTTCGGGTCGACGCCATAGGGCAGACAGCGGGTCGGGTAAACCCACGGTCGCGATGCTATACGCGACCGGCTCCCCGAAGGCGGGACGGGGGCGAGATGGACCCCGGACTGGGGCCATGGGGCACCCCGGAGACGGCGGAAGGCCCCGAGGCGATGCCTCGGGGCCTTCCGTCGCACCGCTCCGGAGGGAGTCAGGCGACGCGGGATCTGATGCGGGTCAGACCGTGGTGCGCTGGCGACGGACCGTCGCGAGGACCGCGACGAGGGCGGCACCGAGGAGCAGCAGGCCGCCGCCGGTCCAGATGAGGACGACGGGCAGCTGGCCGCCGGTGACCGGCAGGCCCGCGGCGCCGTCCGAACCGGAGCCCGTGGCGGTGCCGGTGCCGGCAGCCGCGACGACGGAGATCGTCGTGGAGACGGTGTTGCCCTGCGTGTCGGTGCCGGTCAGGGCGTAGGAGCCCGAGGCGGAACCGGCGGGCAGCGTGACGGTGACGCGGAGGCCGCCGGCGTTGGTCGACGTCTTGGTGATGGAGTTGCTCGTGACGGCCATGGGAGCCGTGCGGAACGAGGCGAGCGTGGCGTTGGCCGCGTCCTCACCGGTGATGGTGACCGTGACGGGCACGACGGGAGCGAAGGAGCCGTCCGCGAAGGACAGGACCGTGCTCTGGCCGGGCGCGACGGTCGGGTCGCTGACGGTGACGCCGCCCTCGGGCGTGTACGGGTCCGCCATGGCGGCGGTCGAGACGGTGAACGTCGCGGCGAGGGCGATGGCCGCCCCGGCGAGGATCTTCTTGAGCATGTGGTTCCCCCTGGATGTGATTGCTGGTGCACAGGGGTGCCTCGACGGACTCGGGTCCGTCGTCGATCGATTTCCCCACCGAGGACACTACTGGGATGCGTCGCAGGACAGGGAGCGGAATCGTGTTTCGATCGCGTTAATCACGGGGGTGGTGACGATCGACAGGGGGGTGTCGGTCCTTTTGTCCCCCAGCGTGTCCACGGAAATGCTGACGCGCTGGCCGGGGCTGAGCGTCACCTCGACCTGGGCCACCGCGCGCCCGCCGACGATCTCCGGCTGGAAGTCGACGACCTCGTCGTCGATGCGGACGCTCAGCGGCACCGTGCCGGGGGGACCGTAGACCGCCACCCGGGTCTTGATGTCCCCGGGCGCGACGCCGTAGACCCCTCCCCCGGTCACCACGAGCGGGAGCGACGCCGCGTCCGCCGGGGCCGTCGATCCGAGGGTCACCTCGGTGCGGTAGTTCGGCCGGCCGTCGTCGCGGCACATGGCCATGGCCTGCGTGGTCTCGAGCGTCAGGAAGTAGTCCATCTTCGCGCCGGTGGCGTCGTTGAGGAAGACGCCGAACTGCGTCGACTCGCTGTTGTCCGTCGGCAGCGAGCCCTGGAACGTGGTGCCCGCGAGCGTCGCCTGCTCGTCGGGCCGCGCGTTCCACATCAGGATCCGCCTCTCCTCGGCAGCGCGCGACAGGGCCTTCACCAGCGCGGCGGGGTCCACGTCCCCGGAGGAGACCTTCGAGAAGACGGAGTCGGCGACGCTCGCGAACACGGCGTCCTGCACGTCCGGGTCGGGGTAGCGCAGGTAGACGTCGTGGAGCAGCAGGTCGACGGCGTCGTCGGAGCGGAGCACGTCGCCCGTCGACAGCGTGATGGGACCGGTCGCCTCGAGCAGGTACGACAGCGCCACGGGATCGATGCTGATGACGCCGTCGATGTCGTCCGCGTGCTTGAGGCGCCACATCTCGGCGGCGAGCGGCGCCGCCTCGGGGAACTCCGGGGTCAGCGTCACGTCCTGCATGTACCGGCCGGTGATGGTGCCGTAGAGGCCCGCCGTCTGGGGATCGAGCGGCAGCGCCGGCTCGGCGAGCCGCGGGAAGGCGCGGGCGGAGTCCTGCTGGGCGAGGGAGAACGACCCGCCGCCCGTGCGGACGAGCGCGAGCGCCCCGGGATGCCGCCGGTGGAGCGCACCTCCGCGTTGTTCTGGAACATGAGCAGGTACTCGCGGTCGCCGTCCGCCCCGAGCATGGCCGGTGCCAGGTCGGCGACGCGTCGCACGATCGCGAGGGTGTCCGCCGCGGAGCCGACGGTCTCGCGGAGCCGGGTGACGGCGTCCGTGACCGGGCTGAGCGTCGCGGCCGTGTCGATGGCCGTGACGTCGTCGAGGGCGGTGTCGAGGGCGTCGTCCGCCTGGCGGACGGGCTCCTGCGCCGCGATGATCGGATCGAGGTCGATCCGCCCGTCCTTGGGCGTGAGGCTGCCGACGTCGAGCGTCCCCGCGATGCCGACGACGGGCTCCAGGGCGTCGGCACCGATGCGGTCGACCACGCCCGCGATCTCGCGGAACGCGCGGAGGTTCGGGCCGACGAGCGGGACGGCCTCCGTGGCCGCCCACACCGGGTCGCCCGTGAGGGACACGGCTCGGGAGGAGTGCTCGCGCAGCTGCGCGACCCCGGCGGCGGCCCCCGGGGAGTCGCCTCCGAGGAGGTCGCGCTGGACGGACGAGGCGAGCGGCACGGCCTGCTCGAGCTCCGCCCGGGCGAGGAGCGCACGGGCGGAGACCCAGGCGATCCACAGCACGAGGAGCAGGGCGACGACCGCGGCCGCGGTCCCGACCACCCTCCGTCGCGTCCACGGCCGTCGCCCGCGACGCACGCGACGGGAGCGGATCGTGGAGGAGGTCACCAGGTGGCCCCTCCGTCGGTGGAGATGCTGACGGCGTCGCCCGTGAGGAGCCACACGTCGCGACCCGCGGCGGACACGGCGACCTGGCCGCTGGTGGGCACGGCGGGAGCGCATCCGACGGTGCTGATGTCGCCCGAGGCGGGGACGATGCGGCCGATGGTCGTGCCGGCGCACGACTCCGCCGTGCCCGCCGTCAGGATGCCGTCGGGGCCGAGCGCGAGCGCGAGGGCGCCGGGGGCGTCCACCTGGCGGAAGTCCCCGCTGCCGGAGCGGACGTGCAGTGCGCCGGACGCGCAGAGCACCGCCGCCGCCTGACCGCTGTCGACCACCTGCACGGCATCGTCGCAGGGGGCGTCCTGCTCACCCTGGACGAGCTGGATCGTGCCCGGCTCCTCGGGATCGACGTACGCCGTCGTGGAGGCGAGGGCCGGCGAGTCGCGCCAGAACTCCCCGCCCGTGAAGCTCTGCAGCGCGGTGCGGGAGCACGCGGCCGTGACGTCGGCGACGATGCTGCCCACGTCCGGGCTCTCGACGGTGAGCGCCAGCACGCGACGGGCGTCGAACGAGTCGGTGGTGCGGGCGTCCCACGTCCGGCCCTCGTCGATGGTGGTCTCGATGCGCGCCGCCTCGCCCGTGCAGGAGCCGGCGGTGGTGCGCCAGGCGACCTCCGCGTCACCGGCCGCGAGGAACACGGTCGGCGCGGCGACGGCGGTGGTGCCGGCGCTCGGGCTCGCGCTCGGCTCGGCGGTGGGCGAGGCCTCCGCGGTCGCGGTGCTCGTCGGGGCCGGTGCCGCCCCCTCGGATTTGTCGGCGTCGGTGCGCGTGACGGCCGCGGAGACGAGGATCAGGTCGATCACCAGGAAGGCCACGACGGCCGTGACGCCGACCCCGGGGATGAGCCGGGCGAGCGACGGGCGCTTGCGCCGGGCGCGACCCGTGACGGCCATGGGCTTCCGGCCGTCTGGCGCGGTCCTAGCCACGATCGGCTCCCGCGGCCCGGTGCGTGCGGAGGGCGGAGGGGCGTCCTCCGGTGCGGCGCGTGCGCGCCTCGGCGTGAGCCGACATGGTGTCTCCCGGTGTGGCGGGCATCTCGCGGCCGGCACGCCGCCCGATCGGGCGGCGGGGTGTCCGGGACGCGTTCCCACGACGTTCCGGGGCCCGCTCCGGTGGGAGGACGGGCCCGTGGTCCGAGCAGCGGGGAGATGCAGGATGGAGCGGTGGTGTCATCCGGATGGTACAGGGCCCCGCTCGACTGCCCGGGACGACACGGGACCCGCGGGCGCGCCCCTACCGGCGGCGGACGGCGTCAGGCCGGGGTGGGGCTGGCGCCGTCGACGCCCTCGGGGCGCACGTAGGAGTAGCCGTACTGCCCGTAGCCGTAGGCGTCCGGGCCCTTGGTCGGGAGCATCGTGAGGACGACGCCCAGGACCTCGGCGCCGACACTGTGCAGCGACTCGATGGCGGCGTGGACCTGCCCGCGGTGCGCCCGGCCGGCGGAGACCACGAGGATCGCCCCGCCCGCGCTCTTGGACAGGACCGCGCTGTCCGTGACGGGCAGGAGCGGGGGTGCGTCGATGAGCACGGTGTCGAACTCGGCCTCCAGCTCCTTCAGCAGCATGACCATGGTCCGCGACCCGAGCAGCTCGCTCGGGTTGGGCGGGATCTGGCCGGCCGGCAGCACGAACATGTTGCGGTTGCCCCACGGCTGGAGCACGTCCTTCAGCTGCGCGCGGCCGATGAGCACGTCGGTGAGGCCGACGGCGCCCTCGAGGCCGAGGTACGAGGCGAGCTTCGGGCGGCGGAGGTCGGCGTCGATGATGGCGACCCGGGCGCCCGCGTCGCTCAGCGCGATCGCGAGGTTGGCGCTGGTGGTGGACTTGCCCTCGGACTCGACGGCGCTGGTGATGACGAAGCTGCGGGCACGGCCGCCGAAGTCGAGGAACTGGAGGTTCGTGCGGAGGCTGCGGAACGACTCCGCGCGCGGGCTGCGCGGGTCGGACTGGACGATGAGCGGGCGCTCCTTCGCCTTCGGGTCGAACGCGATGCCGCCGAGGATGGGCGCGTGCGTGACGAGCCGCAGGTCGCGCTCGCCGCGGATGCGCGTGTCGAGCGTGGAGCGGAGCACGGACACCGCGACGCCCATGGCGAGGCCGATGAGCGCGCCCAGCGCCAGGTTGAGCGGCACCTTGGGCGATACGGGTGCGGCCGGGATGCGGGCCTCCTGCAGGGTCGTGATCTTCACCTGCGGCTGCCCGTTCGCGTCGAGGGGCGTGAGCTCCGCGACGACGTCGGTGAAGCTCGCGGCCACCGCGTTGGCGATGGTGGCGGCGGAGTCGGCCTGCTCGTCCTCCACGGCGATCTCGATGATGACCGTGTCGAGCGCCGCCGTGGCCGTGATCTTCGGTTCGAGCGTCTCCGCCGTGGCGCTGAGGCCGAGCTGGGCGATGACCGGCTCGAGCACGACCGGGGTGGAGACCACGTCGGCGTAGCTCTTCACCGCCCCCTGCGTGAACGTGCTGCCCTGGCTGAGGTCCTGCACGGTCCCCGCGGACTGCGTGGACACGAAGACCTTGGACGTGGCCCGGTACTCCGGCGTCTGGACGAGCGAGTAGCCCGCTGCCGCCCCGACGCCGAGGAGGAGGACGAGGAGGATCAGGATCCACGAGCGTCGCAGGATCCGGATGTACTCACGCAGTTCCACAGGCGATTCCCCCTCGTCGATGGAACGCCCCCCAACGGCGTCCGCTGCCATGCTCCCACAGGCGCGACCCGCCGTCGGACGCGGCGACGCTCTCGGGACCACGGTGCCGAGGCGCCCCAGCATCTGGGGCGGCGGAGCGTCGCGCGAGGCCCGCTAACGTGGCGGGAGGGATCAGGCCACCCACCTCCCCTCCGCCGAACGCTCACCCGAAGAGAAGATCCGGACCCCCATGCCCGACGTCTGCGCTGCCCTCCTGCCCCTCGCGACCCTGGTCATCACCGGGGCGCTCACCGCCGCCGGGCTCCGCTCGCTCCGCGACTGACCGGCTGGAGGGCCGTACGGGGCCCGTCTCAGGAGAAGTCCGCGTCCGGTCCCACGGGGTAGCTGAAGGCCGAGGCGCTCGACTCGACGGGTCGCCCGCTCGTGAGCACTCCCCCGCTCTCCGCGAGGTAGCAGGCGCCGCACAGCGACATGTACGTCACGTCCTCGCCGTCGATGGCGACCTGGTCGCCGTCGAAGATGAAGCGCTCCCCCACCTGCCGGGCGTTGAACACGGCCTTGCGGCCGCAACGGCAGATCGTCTTCATCTCCTCGAGGCTGTGCGCGATCTCGAGCAGGCGCCGGCTCCCGGGGAACGCCACCGTCTGGAAGTCGGTGCGGATGCCGTACGCGATCACCGGCACGTCCTGGAGGATCGCGATGCGGAGCAGGTCGTCGACCTGGGACTCCCGGAGGAACTGCGCCTCGTCGACGAGCAGGCACGCGGTCGGCCCGCCCTTCTCCTGCAGCACCCGCTCGCGGTGGATCCCGAACTCCTGCCACACGTCCGCGTCGGGTTCGAGCAGGAAGTCCACCGGTCGGCGGACACCGAGGCGCGACACGATGTCGCGGTCGCCCTTCGTGTCGATCACGGGCTTCGTGAGCAGGACGTGCTGCCCGCGCTCCTCGTAGTTGTAGGCGGCCTGGAGCATCGAGGTGCTCTTGCCGCTGTTCATCGCACCGAAACGGAAGTAGAGCTTGGCCATCTACCGAAGGTAGCCGTCCTCGGTGGCGCGTTCGATCAGGTCGGCCCGCCGGCCCGCGACGCGTCCCACCAGGCGGTACTTCGCGCGCACGCGGCGGAGGTAGGTCTTGGCCGTCTCGTACTGCACGTTCATGGCCGCGGCGACGTCCTGGGTCGAGCATCCCGTGACGTAGAGGCGCAGCGCCTGCTCCTCCCCCTGGCTGAGGCGCGGGCTCGCGAAGGCGCGGGTCGCCAGCGCGTACTCCTCGTCCTCGCGGCGCACCCGGCCGGCTCGGGCACCCGCGGCGACAGCGCGCACGGCGGCGACGATGTCGCCCGCGGGGACCGGACCGGTGAGCAGGGCCGCGGCGCCCGCCTCGAGCACCCGGCGTCGGACCTCGTCGGAGCCCGACCGCGACAGCACGACGACCGCCGCTCCGGCCGCACGGCAGGAGCGGACCCGGCCCTCGAGGCTGACGGCGTCCGCGAGGTCGTAGTCCACGACGACGACGTCCGTGGGGAACCGGGGCGACCGCACCAGCTGGAGCCAGGCGGTCGTGCTCACGACCACGTCGACCTCCGGGGGCGCGGCGGCGGAAGATGGCGCACACCTCGTCGAGGGCCGACTCGTGGCCCATGAGCACGCCGATGCGGACGGGCACGGGCGCCGCCCGGCCGATGGCGTCGCGCGTCCCCGCACCGGGCTCGCGCAGGGTCGTCATGCCAGAACCTTAGCCAGGCCCTCCGCCCCGCCGGGGCCACCGTGCGTGGACGGACACCTGCCGCGCGGGATCAAGAACAGGGTCGCCTGGGTCGCGGCGGCGGCCGGGAGCGCGGCGGCGACGAGCGGTCCCGGCGCGGGTGCCGGCGTCCAGCTGCCGCGTCCCCGCGCGGACGTCGCCCGGGAGTCCGCTCCCTCCTGGCTCCATCCGGGACGCGGCCGGGAGGGGGTGGGGGTGCGTGCGCCCTCGAGGCCCGGCAGGTCGGCACGGGACAGGACGCCGCCCGTGCGCGGATCCACGCGGCCGCCGCCCAGCCCGTGACGCCGGACCAGCGGGCCCATGCGCGCCGTCAACCACGTGCGAGTACGCCTGCGGCGCGTAGGCGCCGCGCGCGTACAGGTCGAGGTAGCGGCCCACGAGGTCCGGCCGCTCCCGCTCCAGCCACTCGAGGTACCACTCCTTCACGCCGGGCTTCAGGTAGAGGGCGGAGTACAGCACGCGCGTGCCGCCCGCCTCGCGGATCCGGGTGAGCGCGTGGTCGAGGTGCTCCACGGAGTCGGTGAGCATGGGCAGGATCGGCATCATGAAGACGGTGCAGTCCAGGCCCGCCTCCCGGATGGCCGTGACCGTCGCGAGCCGGGCGGCGGTAGTGGGGGTGCCCGGCTCGACGGACTGCTGGAGGTCGTCGTCGAGCACCGCGATGCTCATCGCCAGGTCGACCGGGACGCTGCGCGACGCCTCCTGGAGCAGCGGGAGGTCACGTCGGAGCAGCGTCCCCTTGGTGAGGATGGAGAGCGGCGTGCCGGACGATGCCAGCGCGGCGATGATCCCCGGCATGAGCGCGTAGCGGCCCTCCGCGCGCTGGTACGGGTCGGTGTTGGTGCCCAGGGCGACGCTGTCGCGCGTCCACGTGGGCTTGGCCAGCTCGCGCGCGAGCACCTCCGCCACGTTGACCTTGACCACGATCTGGTCGTCGAAGTCCCGGCCGCCGTCGAGGTCGAGGTACTCGTGGGTGGGGCGCGCGAAGCAGTAGACGCACGCGTGCGTGCACCCGCGATACGGGTTGATGGTCCAGCCGTACGGCATGGCCTTCGACTCCCCCGGCACCCGGTTGAGGGCAGACTTCGCCAGCACCTCGTGGAACGTCACGCCCTGGAACTCGGGCGTGCGCACGCTCTGCACCAGGTTGCTCAGGCGCGCGAGGCCGGGCAGCGCGTCGGTGCTCGCGTCCGACAGCTTCTGGGAGCTCCATCTCATGCGCCCATTCGAACACACTTTCGAACGCGCTGCACTTGGAGCGGGCGCTGCGGGGGTCGCGGCGGGCGGCCCCCGCAGGTTCAGGGCTGCAGCTCGAGGACCTCGGACGTCTCGGCCACGATCCGCGGGGTCTTCCTCGGGTCGGAGGCGACCAGCGTGCCGTAGTTCGGGATCATCCGCTTCAGCGGCTTCCGCCAGCCGTCCATGCGCTCGGGGAAGCACCGCTCGAGCACGTCGAGCATGATCGGCACGGCCGTCGAGGCCCCGGGCGATGCGCCGAGGAGGCCCGCGATGCTGCCATCGGCCGCGGCGACGACCTCGGTGCCGAACTGCAGCACCCCGCCCTTCTTCGCGTCCTTCTTCATGACCTGCACGCGCTGGCCCGCCGTGATCGGGTACCAGTCCTTCGGGTCCGCGGTGGGCATGAACTCGCGGAGCGCGTCGAACTTCGTCTCCTTCGAGGCGAGGAGCTGGCTCACGAGGTACTTGATGAGGCTCAGGTTGTCCTTCGCGACCGCGAGCATCGGGACGATGTTGTGCGGGCGGATGGAGGTGAAGAGGTCGAGGAGCGAGCCCTTCTTGAGGAAGCGCGGGCTGAACCCGGCGTAGGGGCCGAACAGCAGCGACGCCTGCCCGTCGACCACGCGCGTGTCGAGGTGCGGGACGGACATGGGCGGCGAGCCCACGGCCGCCTTGCCGTACACCTTGGCCTGGTGCTGGGCGACGATGGTCGGGTCGTCGGTGCGGAGGAACTCGCCGCTGATGGGGAAGCCGCCGAAGCCCTCGATCTCGGGAATGCCGGCCTTCTGGAGGAGGTGCAACGCACCGCCGCCCGCACCGATGAAGACGAACTTGGCGTCCACCCGCACGGTGGAGCGGCCGACCTCCTTGCGCACGTCGAGGCGCCAGGTGCCGTCGCCGTTCCGGGAGATGCGGCGGACGTCGTGGTTGAGGTGCAGGGCGGCGCCGTGCTCCGTGAGGTAGTCGACCAGCTTGTTCGTGAGGGCGCCGAAGTCGACGTCGGTGCCGCCCTCGAAGCGCGTGGCGGCGATGACCTCCGACTTGTCCCGCTGGAGGACCAGGAGCGGGGCCCAGGAGTGGATGACCGCCGGGTCCTCCGAGTACTCCATGTCGGAGAACAGCGGGTGGGCGCGCAGCGCGTCGAAGCGACGGCGCAGGTACCGGGCGTTCTCCTCCCCGCGCACGAAGGTCATGTGCGGGGTGGGGTTGATGAACTCCTTGGGCTCCGGCACCGCGCCCGCGGTGACGAGGTGCGCCCAGAACTGGCGGGAGAGCTGGAACTGCTCGTTGATGCGGGTCGCCGACCCGATCTCGATCTTCCCGTCCTTCTCCGGCGTGTAGTTCAGCTCGCAGAGTGCTGCGTGACCGGTGCCCGCGTTGTTCCACGGGTTGCTGCTCTCCATGGCGACCTCGCCGAGCCGCTCGAAGATCTGGATGGTCCAGTCGGGTTCGAGCTGCTTGATGAGGGTGCCGAGCGTCGCGCTCATGATCCCGCCGCCGACGAGGACGACGTCTACCGGTTCCGCTGATTCACTCACCGGATCAGTGTACGCCCGCGCCTCCGGCCGCCCTCGGGACCGGAGCCGCGGGTAAGGGGGCGCTGACGACGGCCGCCCGGGCGGGATCAGCGACGCGCGGCGACGACCTCGGCGATCTGGACGGCGTTGAGCGCCGCGCCCTTCCGCAGGTTGTCGTTGCTGATGAAGAGGGCGAGGCCCCGACCCTCCGGCGCACCCTCGTCGGCCCGGATGCGGCCGACGTAGCTCGGGTCGGTGCCGGCGGCCTGGAGCGGGGTGGGGATGTCGGACAGCTCCACGCCCGGCGCCGTGGACAGCAGCTCGATCGCGCGCGCGACGCTCAGCGGAGCGGCGAACTCGGCGTTCACGGACAGCGAGTGGCCGGTGAACACGGGCACGCGCACGCAGGTGCCGCTGACGAGGAGCTCCGGCAGGCCGAGGATCTTGCGGCTCTCGTTGCGGAGCTTCTTCTCCTCGTCGGTCTCGAAGAGGCCGTCGTCGACGATGCTGCCGGCGAGCGGGATGACGTCGAACGCGATGGGGCGCTGGTACACGGCGGGGGCGGGCAGCTCGACGGCGCGTCCGTCGTGGACGAGGCGGCGGAGCGCCTCCGGACCCGCCGCGACGGCGGCCTCGGCCTGGCCTGCCAGCTCCTCGGCGCCGACCAGGCCGGAACCGGAGACCGCCTGGTACGTGCTGACCACGAGGCGCGTGAGGCCGGCCTCCTCGTGCAGGACCTTGAGGACCGGCATCGCGGCCATGGTGGTGCAGTTCGGGTTCGCGATGATGCCGCGGCGGGCGTCGTCGATGGCCTCCGGGTTGACCTCGGACACGACGAGCGGGACGTCGGGATCCATGCGCCAGGCGCTGGAGTTGTCGATGACGAGGACACCGGCCTCAGCGAAGCGCGGCGCCTGCGCGCGGGACGTGGTCGCGCCCGCGGAGAAGAGCGCGATGTCGAGTCCCGTGGGATCCGCCGTCGCGGCATCCTCCACGATCACGTCGCGGCCGGCGAACGGCAGCGTCGTGCCGGCCGAGCGGGCCGACGCGAAGAAGCGGATCTCCGCGAGGGGGAAGGCGCGCTCCTCGAGCAGGCGGCGCATGACCGCGCCGACCTGCCCGGTGGCGCCGACGACGCCGACGCGGAGTCCGGCGGTCTCGGGGGCGGGGGCGGCGGATCCGGCGGGTGCGGTGTCGGTCACGGGTGTCTCCTCCTGCGGTGCGGGATCGTGCGGGTCAGCGGCCGGTGCCGGCGTGGACGACGGCCACGTCGTCCGCGTCGAGGCCGAAGGCGTGGTGGACGACGCGCACGGCCTCGTCGATGGTGTCGGCGCGCGTCACGACCGAGATGCGGATCTCGCTCGTGGAGATCATCTCGATGTTGATGCCCGCGTCGGACAGCGCGGTGAACAGCTGCGCCGAGACGCCCGCGTTGGTGCGCATGCCCGCGCCGACGAGCGCGAGCTTGCCGATCTGGTCGTCGTGCTGGAGGCCCGCGAAGCCGACGGCGTCCTTCTCCGCGGCGAGCACGGTGAGCACGCGCTGGGCGTCCGACTTCGGCAGTGTGAAGGAGATGTCGGTGAGGCTCGTCGCCGCCGCGGACACGTTCTGCACGATCATGTCGATGTTCGCGCCGGTCTTGGCGACGATGGTGAAGATCTGCGCGGCCTTGCCCGGGACGTCGGGGACGCCGACGATCGTGACCTTGGCCTCGCTGAGGTCGGCGGCGACGCCGACGATGACGGGCTCTTCCACATTCTCTCCATCCGTGGGGTTGTAGACGATGGTGCCCTCGTTGTGCGTGAACGAGGAGCGGACGTGCAGCAGGACGCCGTGCCGGCGGGCGTACTCGACGGCGCGGATGTAGAGCACCTTGGCGCCGGACGCCGCGAGCTCGAGCATCTCCTCGCTCGTGATGCGGTCGATCTTGCGCGCCAGCGGGACGACGCGCGGGTCGGCCGTGAAGATGCCGTCGACGTCGGTGTAGATCTCGCAGACGTCGGCGCCGAGCGCCGCGGCGAGGGCGACGGCCGTGGTGTCGGATCCGCCGCGGCCGAGTGTGGTGATGTCGCCCGTGCCGCGGTTGAAGCCCTGGAAGCCGGCCACGATGGCGATGGCGCCCTCGCCGAGCGCGTCGCGGACGCGGCCCGGCGTGACGTCGACGATGCGGGCGGCGCCGTGCTGGGCGTCGGTGATCATGCCGGCCTGGCTGCCGGTGAAGGAGCGCGCGTCGTAGCCCATGCTCTTGATGGCCATGGCGAGCAGGGCCATGGAGATGCGCTCCCCCGCGGTGAGGAGCATGTCGAGCTCGCGCGGCGCGGGGATGGGCGTGACCTCGTGCGCCAGGTCGAGCAGCTCGTCGGTGGAGTCGCCCATGGCGGACACGGCGACGACCACGTCGTTCCCGGCCTTGCGCGTCGCGACGATGCGCTTCGCGACCCGCTTGATGCTCTCGGCATCGGCCACCGACGATCCGCCGAACTTCTGCACGATGAGGCTCACGGGCGACTCCTGGGGTTCGGGTGGGCGTGGGCGGCCCGGATGACGATTCTAGGGCGGGGGCGCCCGGGGATCCGGCGTGTGACGGCGCGGGGCGGGACCCAGGCCGCGGCGGTGGTGCCCGGTCACTCCCCCACGAGGCGCCGGCCCTCGAAGGCGCGGCCGAGGGTGACCTCGTCGGCGTACTCGAGGTCGCCGCCGACGGGGAGGCCGGAGGCGAGGCGCGTGACGCGGATGTCGAAGGTGGAGAGCAGACGCGAGAGGTAGGTCGCGGTCGCCTCTCCCTCCAGGTTCGGGTCCGTGGCGATGATGACCTCGGTGACCGTGGCGTCGGCGAGGCGCTGCATGAGCTGGCGGATGCGGAGGTCGTCCGGTCCGATGCCGTCGATGGGGCTGATGGCCCCGCCGAGGACATGGTAGAGCCCGCGGAACTCGCGCGTGCGCTCGATGGCGACGACGTCCTTGGCCTCCTCGACCACGCAGATGGTGGCGGGGCTGCGGCGGGGATCCCGGCAGATGCCGCAGGTCTCCTCCTCGCTCACGTTGCCGCAGATGGCGCAGAACCGCACCTTGTCGCGGACGACGGTGAGCACCTCGGCGAGACGCGAGACGTCGAACGTCTCCGTCTGCAGGATGTGGAACGCGATGCGCTGCGCCGACTTCGGGCCGATGCCCGGCAGGCGGCCGAGCTCGTCGATGAGCTCCTGGACGATTCCCTCGTACATGCGGCGCTAGTCCTGACCTGTGGGGCGGATGGTGGGGCGGGCCTTCCGCTCGACGGGCTTCTCCTCGATGAAGCTCGCCTGCAGGATCTCGCGGACGACGGACTCGCCGTAGCGCTGCGGGGCGGCAGCCGGACTCGGGTTGGCCTCCGGGGCCCTCTTCGCCGCCGTCGCCGACGCTGGTGCGGCCTTCGCGGTCGGTGCCGACTGCTGCCGCGGCGCCGACGAGGGCCGCGCGGCGGGAGGCGCCTCATCGGGCGATGCGCCACCGGTGGCCCAGCCGGGCTCCGCGGGGCCGAACTCGTCGGGGTCGGGCTCCTCGAAGTCTGGGACCTGGGAGTCGGGGACCACGGACGGACCTCGCGTCGGCGGGGCCGGCGCGGACGACCTCGGCGTGACGGCCGGGGCCGCGGGGGCGGATGGACCGGTCGACGCCAGCGCCGAGCGCTCGGGCCGTGCGGACGGCGCCGCCGCGGCGCCGGGGTCGGACGTGGGGATGGCCACGGTGGCCCATCCACCGCCGGCGGGTGCGACCTTGGCGGCGGGCGCAGAGCGCTGCACCGCCTTGGGGGAGGCGGCCGGGGAGGTCGGAGCGGCCGACCGCGCGGCGGCGGGGTCCTCCCGGGTCGAGGCAGGGCCGGACGACGCCGGGCGGGAAGCGGGCGGGGCGGCTGCGGGCGTCGGGGACGTCGGGGCGCCGCCGGACGGCGCGGACCCGCCGTGCGGCTCGACGCGCGCGATGAACTTCACGCGGAGGCCGAGAACGTCGAGGATGGCGGTGCGCAGGATGTCGCTGACGCCCTGCCCGGGCGCACCGCGCTCCTTGAACTTCTCGGCGTCGTCGGCGCTGACGAAGGACAGCGTGAGCACGTCGCCCGCCAGTGCGCGGGGGGTCGCGGTGACGGCGACGAGCCATGCGCTCCGCTTCGCCTTCTCCACGGCCTCCACGACGGAGGGCCACGCGTCGCGGAGCTGCTCGAACGTGACCGGACCCACGGGAGCGGCCGCGGCGGTCGCGGCCGGGGCCGGCGGGGCGCTCGCGGCCGGAGTCGCGGCGTTCGGAGCCGGCGTGGCGGTCGCGTCCGGTGTCGGAGTCGCCGCGGTGACGGGATCGGGTGCCGCTGCCCGGGCCGGTGACGCTGCGGGTGCCGCCGCGGGAGGCGCGGTCACGGCGGCAGTGGCAGGCGTCGCGGCGGTGGCAGGCGGCGCGGCGGTGGCAGCCGGTGCGGCCGCGGTCGTCGGGTCCGCCGACGCATCCGCCACCCCGACCCGGCGCTCGAGGCGCTCGACGCGGGCGAGGGCGCCGCGGTGCGTGTCGTCGCTGGCGGGCACGAGGACGCGGGCCACGAGGAGCTCGAGGTGGAGGCGCGGGGACGTGGCCCCGGTCATCTCCGTGAGGGCGGCGTTGACGACGTCGGCGGCGCGCGAGAGCTCGACGGCGCCGAACGCGACGGCCTGGGCGCGCATGCGCTCGAGCTCGTCCTCCGGGGTGCCGCGGAGCACGGCGGCGGCGCCCTCGACGGAGGTGGCGCCGACGATGATGAGGTCGCGGAGGCGCTCGAGCAGGTCCTCCACGAAGCGGCGGGGATCCTGGCCGGTCTGGATGACCCGGTCGACGCCTGCGAAGGCGGCTGCCGCGTCGTGCCGGGCGACGGCGTCGATGACCTCGTCGAGGAGGGCCGCGTGCGTGTAGCCGAGGAGGGCGACGGCGCGCTCGTACTCCACGCTCTCGTCCTCCGACCCGGCGATGAGCTGGTCGAGCAGGGAGAGCGCGTCGCGCACCGATCCCCCGCCGGCCCGCACGACGAGCGGCAGGACGCCCGGGGCGACCTGCACGTGCTCCTCCTTCGACAGGTGCTCCACGTAGTCGAGCATCTGGGCGGGCGGCACGAGCCGGAACGGGTAGTGGTGCGTGCGGGAGCGGATGGTTCCGATGACCTTGTCGGGCTCGGTGGTGGCGAAGATGAACTTCACGTGCTCCGGCGGCTCCTCCACGATCTTCAGCAGCGCGTTGAAGCCCTGCGGCGTGACCATGTGCGCCTCGTCGAGGATGAAGATCTTGTAGCGGTCGCGGGCGGGGGCGAAGACGGCACGCTCGCGGATGTCGCGCGCGTCGTCGACGCCGTTGTGGCTCGCCGCGTCGATCTCGACCACGTCGAGCGACCCGCTGCCGTCGCGGCTCAGCTCGACGCAGCTCGGGCAGACGCCGCACGGGGTGTCGGTGGGACCCTCCGCGCAGTTGAGGCAGCGCGCGAGGATGCGGGCGGAGGTGGTCTTGCCGCAGCCGCGCGGACCGCTGAACAGGTAGGCGTGGTTGACGCGGTTGGTGCGGAGTGCCGTGCGCAGCGGATCCGTCACCTGCGTCTGGCCGATGAGCTCGGCGAAGTTCTCTGGCCGGTAACGGCGATACAGGGCGGTGACCACGGTCCCGAGGATACCGGGCACCCCCGACCGTCCGGCCGCGCCGGTCGGCGCGGAGGACGGCCGCCGCGTCCTCCGGCGGGGAGGGCACGGCGGCCAGAAAGATCAGCGATCGGCCGCGACCCGGCCCGGGGCGTCCTCGCCCTCGCCCTCGGGGGCGATGACCCCCGTCGTGCGCTCGTCGGCGGGCGCGGCGGATCCGGACCCGTCACCGCCAGCGGCAGTGGCCGAGGACCGCTCGTCTCCCGGGCGCATCCGCTCGCGGATCCACCCGGGCGCGCTGCTGCGGACCCGGGAGGCGAGCGCCATCCCCTGGCGCCACGTGGCATCGCGGACGAACAGGAAGTCGAGGGCGATCATCGCCAGCGAGAACGGCCAGAGGCCGAGGAGGAGGCCGATCATCAGGTGCATGCCCGTGATGACGACGAGGGCGACGATGCGCGACGGCCGCCACAGGATCAGCACCGGGAACAGCCCCTGGAACGCCACGGCCATGAAGCTCGCGAGCACCACCCCGAGGCTCATCTGCACGAGCAGGTCGTTGAGCGCGGGCCACGGGCGGTAGCCGTCGAGCATGAGGGAGTAGTAGGTGGCGCTCCCGTCGCGCCACTCCTCGCCCATCAGCTTGAGGATCGCGGAGTTCACGTAGATGAGCATGATCTGGTACGCGCTGAGCACCAGGGCCGTGTTGTGCAGCAGCACGGGCACGAAGCGCGGGACGCGCGCGAGCAGAGCGCGGATCCCCGCCAGGGTGGCAGCCGGCTGCCGCGCCGGACCGCGGCGCCGCCGGACGGCATCGAGCGAGAAGTGCCGCGACAGGTCCGCGAACAGAGCGAAGAAGAGGGTGAGCCGCATGACGACGTCACCGCCGTTGGTGAGCAGCGTGCTGTTCGTCGACAGGCCCACCCAGAACAGCAGCAGGAACGGCGTGACGATCCGCGTGCGCAGTCCGAGCGTGAACAGCACGGCGAGGGCGGCGAGCACGAGGTAGGCCAGGTCGAACAGGGTGGCATCGGTCTTGGAGAACAGCTTCCCGAAGAGGTCGGGCCAGTCGCGGAGCCGCACGAGCGGGTCGACGAAGCGCGAGCCGACGCCCCACAGGTAGTGGCGGTCGGCGAAGCTCGTCACCAGGACGCCGATCATCACGAGGCCCAGGGTGATGCGGAGCGCCGCGAAGCTGTACGTGGCGTGCTCGCGCTCCGTGAGCCAGCGCACAGCGGCGCGGGGCCAGGTCGCGGGTGTCCGGAGTGACCGGAGGAGGGTCGCGTCCTGGGCGGCCGCACGACTCCGTGCCGAGCGCGCGCGCCCCGCCCAGGAGCCGGCCGCGGGGGTCGGACGCTCGTCGCGCGTGCTCGTCTTCATCGTGCGTACCTCTCGACGACGGACTGGTAGACGCTGAGCGCCTGGGGATCGATGACGTCGTCGACGTGACGCCACCCCGAACGTCCGCACGGACGGCTCGTACTGCCGTGCGTCGTCGAGGCGGCGGTCGAAGTCGTTCGGCCGGGTGGTCACCACGCGCCACCGGACGCGCTCGACGTCGCGGCCGAAGTAGGCCGTGCTCCAGTACGTCGCGAACTCCTTCACCACGTACTCGTGCCGGAGGAAGGAGATCACGCGGCCCCGCGTGCCGTCCTCGAGCCCGGAGAGCTGCTCGATGAGCGAGTCCGCGGTCTTCGCCGCGTAGCCCGTATCGGTGCGCCGGATGAAGGTGTCGCGCACCACCTCCTGCTGCTCGGTCGACAGCGCCTGGTAGCGGGTCATGTACGTCTTCACGAGGTTGGCGCTCTGCTTGTTGGTGCGCGAGCCCTGCAACCGCCCCTCGCTGGCCCCGTACTCGGACTCGTCACCGGGATCCAGTCGCTCTTGACCAGGGCTCCCGACTCGTCGCGCCACTGCGACTGGACCTCGAGGAAGCGGCTCGCCTTCTGGATGGAGGGAGCGAAGACGTTCCACTGCTGGGAGAAGAAGGGACGGGCCGGGGCCGTGAGCGCTCGGGTGGCGCCGTTCTGCGGGACGGCCATGAGGATCGTCGTCGCGATGTAGACGATGACGACCCCGACCGCGACGAGTGCGCTCACCCGGGCTCCTCGCGTCAGCGCCGGAAGATCGCTGGGACGCGGACGTCTCGGGCCGTCGGCCCCGTCGCGTGGGGCAGCCTCAGGGTCGAGGCGATCGGATCCGCTCGCAGCGTCTGCCGGTCGAGTGCGGTCGTGCGTCGTGTGGGTCATGAGCGCCGTCCCCCTGGTGCGTCGGGTGCTGAGAGAGCACGTATCGGGTGTGTCGTGCTGGTCGTGCTGGTCGTGCTGGTCGTGCTGGTCGTGCGGGTCGTGCCGCTCGTGCGGGAGACGACTCGGGGCGGGGTGGCCCACGGCGTTCATGCCGTGGGCCACCCGCCCGTCAACGTCGTCGTCTCGAGCCCATCAGGCCTGTCGACGACGGCTCTGGTGCAGTGCACCCGCGCCGGTCAGCAGCATCAGGAGCGCGATGCCGCCGAGCAGGAACAGACCGTCGGAGCCGCCACCGGTGACCGGGAGGATCCCGCCGCCGTAGCCGCCGTTCCCTCCACGGATCGGCGTTCCGGGCTGGCCGGCGGGGACCGTCTTCGCGACCACCGTGAAGTCGGTGTCCGGAAGATCGGTCGGGCCGGACTCGCTGCCCGTCACCGTCACCGAGTGCGCACCGAGCTCGAAGTCGGCGCCGATCGGGAAGGTGAAGACCACCCGTCCGTCCGGTCCGGCCGTCTGCGCGGTGAGCGGCATCGGCGTGGAGTTCACCGTGGCGGAGACGGTCTCGCCGGGGGTGAACCCGGTGCCCGTCACCTGCTGGATCACTCCGGTGCCGCGGACGACGCTGGAGAACGCGACCGTCGTGCGGGTCAGCTCGTCGGAGCCATCGGCGTCCGTGCCGTCCGTCGCGTCGGCGTCCACGTCAGCAGCAGCGTCGGTGTCAGCAGCAGCATCCACGTCTGCAGCAGCGTCGGTGTCAGCAGCGGCGTCCACGTCTGCAGCAGCGTCGGTGTCAGCAGCAGCGTCCATGTCCGCGGCGGCGTCGGTGTCAGCAGCAGCATCCACGTCAGCAGCAGCATCCACGTCAGCAGCAGCATCCACATCCGCAGCAGCGTCGGTGTCAGCAGCAGCATCCACATCCGCAGCAGCGTCTACGTCGGCGGCAGCATCGGTGTCAGCAGCAGCATCCACATCCGCAGCAGCGTCTACGTCGGCGGCAGCATCGGTGTCAGCAGCAGCATCCACATCCGCAGCAGCATCCACGTCAGCAGCAGCATCCACGTCAGCAGCAGCATCCACGTCAGCAGCAGCATCCACGTCAGCAGCAGCATCCACGTCAGCAGCAGCATCGGTGTCAGCGGCAGCATCCACGTCCGCAGCAGCGTCGGTGTCAGCGGCAGCATCCACATCCGCAGCAGCGTCGGTGTCAGCAGCAGCATCCACATCCGCAGCAGCATCCACGTCCGCAGCAGCGTCGGTGTCAGCAGCAGCATCCACATCCGCAGCGGCGTCTACGTCGGCGGCAGCGTCGGTGTCAGCAGCAGCATCCACATCGGCAGCAGCGTCCGTGTCAGCAGCAGCATCCACATCCGCAGCAGCGTCGGTGTCAGCAGCAGCATCCACATCCGCAGCGGCATCCACATCAGCTGCGGCATCGACATCAGCTGCGGCGTCCACATCAGCGGCGGCGTCTACGTCCGCAGCAGCGTCGGTGTCAGCAGCAGCATCCACATCCGCAGCAGCGTCCACATCAGCAGCAGCATCTACATCGGCAGCAGCGTCGGTGTCAGCTGCGGCATCGACATCCGCAGCAGCGTCCACATCAGCGGCGGCGTCTACGTCCGCGGCAGCGTCAGTGTCGGTGTCGGCAGCAGCGTCCACGTCAGCAGCAGCATCCACATCGGCTGCGGCATCGACATCAGCGGCGGCATCTACATCCGCAGCAGCGTGCACATCAGCGGCGGCATCGACATCCGCAGCAGCGTCGGTGTCGTCAGCAGCAGCATCCACGTCAGCAGCAGCGTCCACATCAGCAGCAGCATCCACATCGGCTGCGGCATCGACATCAGCGGCGGCATCGACATCCGCAGCAGCGTCCACATCAGCGGCGGCATCGACATCCGCAGCAGCGTCGGTGTCAGCAGCAGCATCCACGTCAGCAGCAGCATCCACATCGGCTGCGGCATCGACATCCGCAGCAGCGTCCACATCAGCGGCGGCATCTACGTCCGCAGCAGCGTCCACATCAGCGCCACCATCGATGTCGGCATCGGCATCTCCGTCGACATCAGCGGCGCCGTCCGCGGCAGCCGCGTCGACCGTGAAGGTCACCGAGTCCGAGCCCGCCTCCGCGTCGTCCACCGTCTGGGTGGCGGTCGCGGTGTAGGGACCGACCGGCAGGTCGACGAACACGACATCGAAGGCACCCGTGACCGGGTCCGCCGTCGTCGTCTGCGTCTCCTGGCCGGGGATGGCGACCGCGACCGACGCGCCGGGCTCGGCGGTCCCGCGGATGGTCACGTCCTGCGGACCACCGGGGATCACCTCCCCCTGCGCCGGCTCGGTGATGATCACGTCGGCGATGACCGGCGCCACTGTGAAGGAGACGGAGTCGGTGCCGCCCGCGGCCTGAGTCGCCACCGCGGTGTAGGCACCGGGCTCGAGGCCCGGGAACACGACGGAGAACGAGCCTGCGGTGGGTCCGAACGGAGCCGCCGTGGCCGTCTGCGTGGCCTCGCCGTCGATGGTCACCGTGACCACCGAGCCCGGCTCGGCCGTGCCGCTGACGGTCACGTTCTGGGTACCGCCCGGGAGGATCTCGCCCGCATCGGGCTCGAGGATCACTACCGGGTCCACCGCGTCAGCGGCAGCGATGGTGAAGTCGACCGCATCCGTGCCGGAGGCGACGCCCCCGACCGTCTGCACCGCGGTCGCCGTGTACTCACCGGCAGGCAGCTGCGGGAAGGTCACCGAGAAGGCACCCGTCGTCGCGTCCGCCGTGGCAACCTCGTCGTCCTGGCCGAAGATGGAGACCGTCACCGTGGCGTTCGGCTCAGCCGTACCGCTCACGATCACGTCCTGAGTGCCGCCCGCGATCACCTCGTCCTGGTCGGGCTCGAGGATCGCCACCGGAGCGACCGGCGCAACCACCGGAGCGATGGTGAAGTCGACCGCATCCGTGCCGGAGGCGACGCCCGACCGTCTGCACCGCGGTCGCCGTGTACTCACCGGCAGGCAGCTGCGGGAAGGTCACCGAGAAGGCACCCGTCGTCGCGTCCGCCGTGGCAACCTCGTCGTCCTGGCCGAAGATGGAGACCGTCACCGTGGCGTTCGGCTCAGCCGTACCGCTCACGATCACGTCCTGAGTGCCGCCCGCGATCACCTCGTCCTGGTCGGGCTCGAGGATCGCCACCGGAGCGACCACGACCGCAGCGCTCACGGTGAAGGTCACCGTGTCGCTCGACTCCACGCCGCCGACCACCTGGGTCGCCGTCGCCGTGTACGTGTCAGCCGGGAGCGCCGGGAACGTCGCCTCGAAGGCGCCCGTCACATCGTCTGCGGTCACGATCTGGTCGGTCTCACCCGGGATCGACACCGTCACGGTGGCGCCCGGCTCAGCCGTGCCGCTCACGATCACGTCCTGCGTGCCGCCCGGGATGACCTCGTCCTCATCGGGCTCGAGGATCGTCACCGGGGCGACATCCGGCGCGACCGGACCGACGGTGAACGTCACCGTGTCGGTGGTCGTCACCCCACCGACGGTCTGGGAGGCGGTCGCCGTGTAGGCGCCCGCGACGAGTCCAGGGAACTCGACCGAGAACCCGCCACCTGCGGCGACAGGAGACGTCGTGGGATGGCTGACCGGCGATGGTGACGGTGACGGGCGCCGATTCATCGGCCGTGCCCGACACGGGAACATCCGCCGTCGTGGCGTCACCCACGAATGCGAAGTTCTGGTCGGGAGTCGGCGACGTGATGTCGACGGGGGTGGCCGGTGCGACGACGGCCTCAGCCCGCACGGAGGCGGATGCGAGGTCGATCACGGGCCCATTCACGAGCGGGAGGAGGGAGACGCGGGAGCGCGGTCACCGTGAAGATGCCGGCCGTCGAGGTCCCTTCTGGATCCTGGAATCCATTCGGGCCGCCAGGCGCGGTCGTCGTCGTCTGGCGGTTGACGGTGAGCTGCACGATCTCGCCGACCACGTCGAGCACCGGTGAAAGAGAACCGATGAGCGGGGTAGTGATCGCCGTGACGTCCTCGAGCTGGAGCACTTCGCCGAGCGAGGTTGGCAGAGAGGGCAGCACTCCGCTCACAACCAGGTCGGTCAGGGGCTGGAGGATGTTGGCACCCACGGGAAGGCCGAGGATCCTCGTGCCCGACACGTCGATGGGCAGGACAGCGGCGGGGTCGAGCAGATCCGCGAGAGCGGCGTCGATCCTGATGGCGACGCTGCTGGGCAGGATGCCACCGAGGATGTTCACCCCGGCATTGACGTTCACGACCACGCGGGTCGAGTCCAGAACCTCCTCCAACACGGCTGCAGGAAGCAGGTTCGTGAGGATGTCGTCGACGGCGAGCGCGATGGTGTCTGCCAGCACGATCGGAGCGTTCGCCGGCTGATCGTCGAGGATCTGCCCCAGGTCGACCGAGATGGTTCCCTGGGCGACGTTGATCGTGACCGCACCGCTGGTGAGCGGCTCCGCGAGCACAGCGTTCACAGCCGCCTGCGTGTTCACCGACAACGCGATCGTGCCAGTCGGGGTCTGCACGCTCAGAGCGCGTCCGAGGAGAGGACCGAGCAGATCCGTGAGGAGGTTGTCCAGGCTCGTTGCCAGTTGCGGCTGGAGTTGCAGGGTGGTGTTCAAGCTCGGGGCGAGTGTCCCACACCATTGTTCACGGACGTTCCCAGGGCACCCACCAGCGGACTGGTGATGTTCGCATCGGCCGATGCGATGTTGTACCCGGACGTCACCTGGCCGGCTCCGGGGTCGGTCGCCGTGGCGGAGAGCGCCCCCAGCCCGAGGGAGAGGTCGGAGACGGTGCCCGTCGCATCGAGCTCACCGAGCAGGGGTGCGAGGTCCAGCTGGATCACGTCGCCCGAGCCCGCGTTGACGTTGATGGCGCCCGTGTCGGTCACGGCACCGGCGGCACCGGTCGCGCCGACGCTTCCTGACGACGCGTACTGGTTGGCAGCGCCACCGGCGACCGCCTGATCGAGGGTGAGGATGTCGCCGAGCTGGATGTCGGCCGCGATCTGCGCCTGCAGGAGCCCGCTGAGGACGGTGGCGTCGATGACGCCCGACTCCCTCTGCGGATCCACGGCGTCACCCGGTCGGAAGCCCGTGTAGGCGCCCGAGAGCTGGGCGATGGCGGACAGGTCCGGCTCACCGGAGAGCGTGAGCAGGCGGCCTTCCGCCTCCGCCGTGTCGCCCACCGCGGCGTTCGCGGGCACGGTGCCCCCGAACGCGACGATGGCCGCGGCCAGCCCGAAGGCCGTCGCGGTCGCCAGCCTGCTTCTGCGGCTGGGCATGTGTAGTGCCATGTTGGATCCCCTCGATTGCATGGCCGGCCGGCATCGCCCGAAGGGCGCGCGGCCGTGCGTCATCACCGAGAGGTGGCCCCCACCAGTCCCCCCGGACCCCATGAGCGTGTCATCCGCCCTCCTGGGCCGACAACCCTGCGGGGCACTGGTCTGCCGGGGATGGGTACTGCGTGGTGGAACCAGTAGTCGAGCCAGTGGCGCTACCGGTCCGGGATGTCCGGCGGACGAGGCGGAGGCCCGTGATCCGGGTGGATCACGGGCCTCGGGAAGCTGCGCCGGCGCGGCGTGGGGGAAGGAGCTGCGGCTCAGCCCGCCGTCGCCGCGAGCGACTGCCGGGCGATCTCCAGCTCCTCGTCCGTGGGGATCACGAGCACCGCGACGGGCGACCCCTCGGGGCTCACGTACCGGGGCTCGGAGGAGATGAGCTCGTTGCGGTCGTCGTCGATCGCGATGCCCATGAACTCCAGTCCCGCCAGCGACCGGCGGCGGACGAGCGGGTTGTTCTCGCCGACGCCGGCCGTGAACACGACCGCGTCGACGCCGCCGAGCTGCGCCGCGTACGCGCCCACGTAGTGGCGGATCCGGTGCCGGTACACGCCGAGGGCCGTCTGCGCTGCCTCGTCGCCGTCCGCGGCGGCGCGCTGCACGTCGCGCATGTCGCCGAGGCCCGTGAGGCCGAGCAGCCCGCTCCTCCGGTTGAGCAGGGTCTCGAGCTCGTCGAGGCCGAGGTCGGTGTGCCGGGCGAGGTGGAACAGGATCGCGGGGTCGATGTCGCCGGAGCGGGTCCCCATCACGAGGCCCTCGAGCGGCGTGAGGCCCATGGAGGTGTCGATGGAGCGGCCGCCCTGCACGGCGGCCGCCGAGGCGCCGTTCCCGAGGTGCAGCACGATGATCCGCGTCTCCTCGAGCGGCTTCCCGAGGAGTCGGGCGGCGGCCTCGGAGACGTACTTGTGGCTCGTGCCGTGGAACCCGTAGCGGCGGATGCGGTGCGCGGCCGCGAGCTCCCGGTCGATCGCGTACGTGTACGCCTCGGCCGGCAGGGTCTGGTGGAAGGCGGTGTCGAACACGGCCACGTGCGGGACGTCGGGGAAGGCGGTCTGCGCCGCCTCGATCCCCTGCAGCGCGCCCGGGTTGTGCAGCGGTGCCAGCGCGGAGAGGTCGTCGATGTCGGCCTTCACCCGGTCGGTGACCACGGTCGGCTCCACGAACACGTCCCCGCCGTGCACGACCCGGTGGCCGACCGCGACCGGCGGCTCCTCGTCGAGCGACGGTCCGTGCTCCGCGAAGGCGTCGAGCATGGCCTGGAACCCGGCCGTGTGGTCGGCGATGGGCAGCTCGCGCTCCCAGGAGCCGCCGCCGGCCCGGTGCCGGGTGGACCCGGCGTCCTCGCCGATGCGCTCGACGAGTCCCGAGGCGAGCACGGTCTCCGTGCCCATCTCGATGAGCTGGTACTTGAAGGACGACGAACCGGAGTTGACGACGAGGACGACGGGCACGGTGTTCTCCTGACGGGGGCGGCGGATGCGGGGCGGACGGGGCGAGCGGGGACGGGGCGGACGGGCGCTCAGCCCGCGTCGATCCCCTCGGCCTGGATGGCGGTGATGGCGACGGTGTTGACGATGTCCTGCACGAGCGCCCCGCGGGACAGGTCGTTGATGGGCTTCCGGAGGCCCTGCAGCACGGGTCCGATCGCGACGGCGCCGGCGGACCGCTGCACCGCCTTGTACGTGTTGTTGCCGGTGTTGAGGTCCGGGAAGATGAACACCGTCGCCCGGCCGGCGACCTGGGAGTCGGGCATCTTCGTGGCCGCGACGGCCGCGTCCGCCGCCGCGTCGTACTGGATGGGCCCCTCGACCGCGAGGTCGGGCCGCAGCTCCCGCACCCGGGCGGTGGCCTGGCGGACCTTCTCCACGTCGGCGCCGGCGCCGGACTCCCCGTCGAGTAGGAGAGCATCGCGATCCGCGGCTCGATGCCGAACTGGGCGGCGGTCGCGGCGGAGGAGATGGCGATGTCGGCGAGCTGGTCGGCCGTCGGGTCCGGGTTCACGGCGCAGTCGCCGTAGACGAGGACGCGGTCGGCGAGCGCCATGAGGAACACGCTCGAGACGACGGAGACGCCGTCGGTGGTCTTGATGATCTCGAAGCCCGGGCGGATGGTGTGCGCGGTGGTGTGCGCGGCACCCGAGACCATGCCGTCGGCGAGGCCGAGCTGCACCATCATCGTGCCGAAGTAGGAGACGTCGGTGACGGTCTCGCGCGCGATGTCGAGCACCATGCCCTTGTGGGCGCGCAGGCGCACGTACTCCTCGGCGAAGCGCTCGCGGAGGACGGCGTCGAACGGGCTGAGGACGGTGGCGCGGCCGATGTCGATGCCGAGCCCGATGGCCCGCGAGCGCACCTCGATCTCCTCGCCGAGGATCGTCACGTCGGCGATGCCGCGGCTGAGGATGGTGCCCGCGGCGCGGAGGACCCGGTCGTCGGTGCCCTCGGGCAGCACGATGCGCTTGCCCGCCTTCCGCGCGCGCTCGATGAGGCCGAACTCGAACATGAGCGGAGTGACCACGTCGGAGCGGCTGACGTCGAGGAGCTCGAGAAGGCGCGAGGTGTCCACGTGCTGCTCGAACGCGGCGAGCGCGATGTCCATCTTCCGGGCGGACTCGGGCGAGAGCCGGCCGCGGGTCTGCGTGATGCGCTTGGCCGTCTCGTAGGTGCCGAGCTCGGTGGAGATGATGGGCAGGGTCTGGTCGAGGCCCGAGACGAGGGTCTCGATGGTGGGCGACAGGGCGAAGCCGCCGTTGAGGACGATCCCCGCCACCGTGGGGAAGGTCTCCGAGGCGTGCGCGGTGAGGACGCCGAGGAGCACCTCGCTGCGGTCGCCGGGGATCACGACGATCGCGCCCTCGGTGAGGCGGGCGAGCACGTTCTCCATCGACATGGCGGACACCACGACGCCGAGCGCCTCGCGGCTGAGGAGGGCCGCGTCGCCCTTCACCAGCGTGCCGTCGACCGCGTCGAGGAGCTCCGCGACCGTCGGGGCCACGAGGAAGGCGTCCTCCGGGATCGCCCACACGGGCACGTGCGGGGTGCGCGCCTGGAGGGAGGCGGGGATCGCGGCGGGGATGGCGGCCGTGATGGCGTCGAGCTGGTCCGGGTCGGCGCGGTTGACGACGATCCCGAGGAGTCCCGCGTGCGCGGTGACGAGCTCCGGGACGGCGAGGTCGGCGATCTGGCGCATCTCGTCGGGGCTGCGGCCGCCGGACTCGTCGGAGCGGCGCCCGGTGAGCACCAGCAGCACGGGCGCGCCGAGGTTCGCGGCGATCCGCGCGTTGAACGACAGCTCGGTGGGGCTGCCGACGTCGGTGTAGTCGCTGCCGACGATGACGACCGCGTCGCACTTCGCCTCGACGGCCTTGTAGCGCTCGACGATGCGGGAGAGGGCGGCCTCGGGGTCCGCGTGCACGTCGTCGTAGGTGACGCCCACGCACTCGTCGTAGTCGAGGTCGACCCCGTCGTGCGAGAGAAGCGCCTCGAGCACGTAGTCGCGCTCCACGATGGAGCGGGCGATGGGCCGGAACACGCCCACCCGCTGGATCTGGTGGGTGAGGGTGTCGAGCACGCCCAGCGCGACCGTCGACTTGCCCGAGTGCCCTTCGGCGGACGTGATGTAGATGCTCCGAGCCATGCCCGCAAGCCTATGGGCGTCGCCTGCACGGCGGCCGGACGGATCCTGGGCCGCGCGCGACCTGCGGAACGCATCAGGGAGCGTTAAAGGAAGAAGACCCCTCGCGCACCTGCCAGAGCCCGGCTGCCCTTGCTGCGTCTCCGCCCTGGGGGAGTTCACCTGGATGGCACCACGCGAGGAGCCGACACCGAGTGTACCCGACCGGGCGGGCCCTCCGGTCGAGCGTGCCGTGGTCCCCGCCGCGCCCAGCGGCCGGTCACGGAGCAGCGTACCGTGGACCCATGCGCATAGTCATCGCAACGGCGGACACGGCCAGATCGCCCGCCTGCTCGAACGACGCCTCGCCGACGCGGGCCACCAGCCCGTCGGCATCGTCCGCAACCCCGACCACTCCGCCGACCTCGCCGAGGCCGGCGCGGAGGCCCTCGTGCTCGACCTGGAGGAGAGCGGCGTCGAGGCGGTCGCGGAGGCGCTCCAGGGTGCCGACGCCGTGGTCTTCGCCGCGGGCGGCGAGACCGACTCGGGCCCCGAGCGGAAGCTCACCATCGACCGGGACGGCGCGATCCTGCTCGCCGACGCCGCCGAGCGCGCCGGGGTCGGCCGCTACGTGATGATCTCGGCCATGGCGGTCGACGGGTTCGACCCCGACAGCGACGACACCTACGAGATCTACCAGCGCGCCAAGTCGGAGGCGGACGCCGACCTCCGCGCCCGGGACCTCGACTGGACCATCGTCCGCCCCGGCGGCCTCACCGACGACCCCGGCACCGGCCTGATCCAGGTCGGCACCTCCAGCGGGCCGGGGCACCATCCCCCGCGCCGACGTCGCGGAGATCGTGGCGACCGCCCTCATCGACGGCACGGGCGTGCGCGTGCAGTTCGAGGCGGTCTCGGGCGAGGAGCCCGTCGCCGAGGCCATCGCGGGCCTCCGCTACTAGCGGTCGCGACCGGCGCACCAGCGCCCGTCCGGATGGCGGTCCCCTCCTCCCCGGAGGGGGCCGTCATCCGCTTCCGGGCTGCTGAGGCACCCGGGTCGTGCCGCGGTCGACCTCGCCGGCCCGACGGCACCCGAAGCCGTCGTCGGCCCGCGCGTCGCCGCACGAGTGCGCCGGAGCGCACCGTCCGGAGCATCCCCATGCCCGGACATGTGGAACACGCTCGGAGCGGCATCCCATGTCCCCCACAGTGCGGACTACTTATTTCCGTGACGCATCCGATCAGTAAGCGTCGGTCCGCCTGGCCTGATCCCCGTATTCCGGCGAGTATGGGAACTCAGGGTCCGCGCAGCCTCGGGGGATGCGGCGCGTTCCACCGCTCTTCCGCGACGGGGGTCACATGAAGCAGATGACGCACACCTACCCACGGGCGAGCGCACGACCGGCCAGCACCTCCGCCGGACGGGGCAGTCGCGCGCGCGACCTGGAGACCCTCGAGCGCTGGCTCGTCGCGGGCACCAGCGCCGTCGTCACCGGCAGCGTCGGCTCGGGTCGGAGCCACGTCGCCGGCCGCGTCGCCGACGCCCTCACCCGGGCGGGCCTCACCGTGATCCGCGCCCACGCGTCCACGCCCGACCTCGCGGAGGTCCTCCGCCGGGTCATCGACCAGGTCCCCGGCATCCGCGCACCGCGTCCGCTGCCGGCCGCCCGCCCCGTCGTCGTGATCGACGACGCCCACCTCATGCCCGCCGACCTCCGCGCCGCGCTCGTGGACGCACGCGCGCGCGAGCGCTGCACCCTCCTCGTCACCGTCGACGACACGGGCAGCGACGCCCGCCGCCCGCAGCCGCGACGCCGAGGCCGGCGGGGACGCCGCCACGCGCACCGCCCAGGCCGCCGCCGAGGTCCTCGGGCTCTGGCGGAACGGGTACGCCGAGCGCCTCGACCTCGCCCCGCTCGACACGGCCGAGGTCGACGCCATGGTCGACTCCCTCGCGGGCTCGGTCGCGCTCGACAAGGCCACGCGGGTGCAGATCCAGCGCCGCAGCGCCGGCCGCCCGTTCCTCGTCCGCGAGCTGACCTTCGAGGCGCTGGAGGCGGACGGCAGCGCCCGCACCGTCACCGGCTACGCGTTCCCGAGCCCGCACGCGCCGCGCGCCCGCATCCTCGAGCTGGTGTCGTCGCGCGTGTCGATGCTCGGCGACGACGAGCGCAGCACGCTCATCCTGCTGGCCCGGCTGGACGGCGTGCCCTACCAGCGGGCCGCCCGCCTGTTCGGCGAGACCGTGCTCCGGGTGCTCGGCGCGCGCGGCCTCGCGCGGGTCCAGGGACAGGGCGACATGATCCTCCGCGCCGACCTGCTGGAGGCCGAGGCGGCCCTCGCCCGCACCGATCCCGACGCCGTCGACGTGCTCACCTGCCGAGTCGTCCGCGCGCTCATGCAGGAGGCGGCCAACGGCGTGCCGCTCAGCCCCAAGGAGAGCCTGCTGATCGCGCGCACGCTCACCGAGTCCGGACGGCGCGAGGCGGCGGACCGCTTCGGCGCCCCGCTCCTCGCCGCCGTGCACCTGGTGGCGGCCCGGCTCGCGAACGACGTGGGCATGACCCACGACGCGCTCGCGTTCGCGGACATCGCCGCCGAGGGGGGATCGCCCGCGTACGCGGCCTGCGAGACCGCGCGCGCGCTCGTGGTCCTCGGCAACCCCGGACGCGCCATGGACCTCCTCGAGGCGCTGGACCAGACGGGGCTCACGCCCGCCGAGCGCGTCGAGGTGCTCCCGGTGGCGCGTGCTCACCACCCGCGCCGCCCTCCCGGGCACCGAGCGCATGCGCCGCGTGCTGGAGGGCCTCGCCCACGGTCAGGACCCCCAGGACGACGACGACGTGCGCGCCCAGGCCGCGGTGATCGGTGCCGTCATGTCGCTCGGCACCATGGAGTGGGAGGCGGCGCTGACGGCCGGACGGACGGCCGGAGCGCTCGCCGCGAACCCGCGCGTCCGCATCCGCGCGCAGCGCGCGGTCGTCCTGGCGCTCGGCCACCTCGGCCGCGGGGCGGAGCTCGGCGAGGAGATCGACGCGGGCCTCCGGCTCGTGTCCACCCGGTCCGCCTGCCGCCGGCACCTACGACGACATCCTGCTCGAGGAGGCGCGCCTCGAGCTGCTCTCGGCGAGCGCGTTCAGCCGGCGCCTGTGCCGCCTCGACCTCCCCGACCTCGAGCGGGAGCTCGACACGTGGGTGGAGTCGGCGATCGCGCAGGACGCGCAGTGGTTCATCCCCGTCCTCGGGGCCATCACGGGCGGCGTCGCCCTCGACCTCGGGCGGCTGGACCGCGCCGAGGCCGAGCTGAGCATCGCCGACGACCGGCTCATCGGCCCCGACACGGGCACGTGGCGGCTGTGGATCGGCATGCAGCGCGCCCGCGTGCTGGCGTTGCGCGGCCGCACCGACGAGGCCGAGCGCATCGCCGCGGACATCGCCCACCGAGCCGATCCGCGGTACCCGTACCAGCGGCTGCTCGCCGAGGGCGTGCGGGTGGAGATCATCGCCGCGCGCGGCCGGCCCGACGAGGCCGCCGCCCTGCTCCTCGACCTGGGCGAGCTGAGCGGGGACGCGTACGCGCTGCGCGCCGGCATCCTGTTCCGGGCCTGGATGCTCGGATCCACCGAACCGCGGCTCCTCGACGGCGCCCGCCGGGTGCGGGACCGCACGGACGTGCCCGCGCTGCACGGGATGGCCGAGGTCGTGGAGGGATCCCGCACGGGCGACGCCGCACTCGTCGAGCAGGGGCTCCGCACGCTCGAGGAGGCGGGCCTGCACCAGGAGGCCCGCACCGCCGGCGAGGAGCTGCTGCGCATGCTCGCGAGCGAGGAGTCCGGACCGGCCCTCGCCGCCGCGCGGGCGGCGCTCGCGCGGATCCAGGCCCGCATCGACCGCGGCACGCCGGCCGCCGCGACGGCGTCCGCGACCCCCACCCTCGACGTGAGCATGCTGACGCGGCGGGAGCTCGAGATCGGCGTCCTCGCGGCGCAGGGCCTCAGCAACCGGGAGATCGCCGGACGGCTGTTCCTCTCCGTCCGCACCGTCGAGTCGCACCTCTACCAGGCGCGCGCGAAGCTCGGCGCGCCCTCGCGTCGCGCCCTCGCGGGGCTCCTCGACACACCGGGTGCATCGAGGCTGCTCTCGGGCAGGTAGTATCGACGGGTGCCGCCGCGCGTTCCTGACGCCGACGGCACGCGTCATGGAGGATTCGCCTAGTGGCCTATGGCGCACGCTTGGAAAGCGTGTTGGGTGAAAGCCCTCAGGGGTTCGAATCCCCTATCCTCCGCCAGACGAGATGAGAGCCCCGACGGACCCCGGTCCGGCGGGGCTCTCGTCGTCGCGGGGCGCGAGACGACCGCGAGGCCCGTCCCTGCGCGGATCGCGCCCGGTTGTACCCCGACCGGGCGCAGCTGTCCCCATCGCGCCCACGGCGCGTCGAGGCGCGCGCACCTAGGCTGGATGGGTCGTCCCTCCCGCGTCGCGGGCGCCACCGCCCGCGACGGGCGGCGTGCCGGGCGGCCACGGGCGCGAGGACGGCGCCGGACGACGACCGGAGGCGACGTGCACCACGACGGCGATCCGGCCCCTCCGCCCCTCCTGCTCCCGTCCGACGGCGTCAGCACCCTCATCCGCCCCCGCCGCGCCCTCCTGCGCCAGGTCGGCCTCGCGACGCTGGCGCTCGTCGTGCCGCTCGGCGCCGCCCTCCTGGTGCTCGCGATCCCGACCGGCAACGCGGCGGCGGTGATCCTCGGCGTCGCCGTTGTCGTGCTGCTCGGATCCCTCCTCGCCGTGCTCTACCTCACCTCCTACGTGCGCATCACCCTCGCCACGGGCGACGTGGAGTCGCGCTTCCTGGGGCGCCGCACGCGCGTGGCCCGCACCGCCGTGCACGGCCTCCTCGTGGTGCACGTCTACCAGGGCCTGACCCTCGACACGCAGCCGCGCCTGTTCGTCACCGACGTCGACGGACGCCTCCTCCTCCGCCTCAGCGGCCACGTGTACGACCTCCTGACCATGCGCTCGATGGCGGCCGGGCTCGACATCCCGCTCATCGAGCAGGCGAAGGTGCTGACGATGGCGGAGCTGCGCGGCAGCCGACGCGGGATCCTGCCCTGGTACGAGCGGTCCCGCATCTCGCTCGCCGCGGTGCTCGTGCTCCTCGGCGTCGGCGCGATCGGCGCCGTCGTGGGCATCATGGCGCTCACGGGCGTCCCGCTCTCCATCCGCCTCTGATGCGTCCCGCTGAGGACCCGGAGCTCGCGTCGATCCTGGCGCGCTGGCGGCTCGTGGAGGACGGCCCCGTCCTCCGGACGCCCAGCAGCGTGATCGCCCCGTCCGCCGCGACGGCGTCCGCCTGGTGCTCAAGGTGCCCTCGGTCGAGGAGGAGCGCCGGGGCGGCCGCCTCATGGCCGCCTGGGCCGGGCGCGGTGCCGCGCCGGTGCGGGAGGCGGACCCCGACGGCACCCTGCTCATGGCGCGCTCGGACGACCCCGGGATCCTCGTGCGCGAGGCGTCCGCGAGCGGTCCGGACGCGAGCGGGGCGGGCGCGGACGCGCGCGACGACCGGGCGACGCGGATCCTCGCACGCGCCGCCGTGCGGCTCCACGGGATCCCGCTCGATGCGCGGACCGTCGCCGACGCCGTGCCGCTCGACGTCTGGTTCCGCGCGCTCCTCGCCCCGGTCCGCCCGCTGCCGCGGTCCCTGGACCGCGGCGCCGGGATCGCCCGGGAGCTCCTCGCCGGATCCGGCTCCCACCCCCGGGCGGTGCTGCACGGCGACGTGCACCACGGCAACGTGCTGCGGTTCCCCGGGGAGGGCGCGGACACCGGGGACGGCGCGGATTCCGCGGACGGCGACGCAGGATCGTGGCGCGCGATCGACCCCAAGGCGCTCCTCGGCGACCCCGGCTTCGACACGGCGAACATCCTCTGCAACCCGACCCCCGGGATCGCCCTGCGTCCGGGCCGGCTCGCCCGTCGCGCCCGTGTGGTGGCGGAGGAGACGGCGGACCTCGACGCCGTGCTCGCGTGGACGGAGGCGTGGTGCGCCCTCAGCGCCGCCTGGGACGCGGCCTCGCCCGCGCAGGCCGCCCGGGTGGAGGCGCTGGGCCTCATCGGCGCCGCGGCCCGGAGCGCACGCCGCGGACGCGGGCGCGCAACGGACGGCACGGCCGCCGGCGTCCCGCCGTCGGCCTGACGACGGGCTCGACCTCGGGCTCCCGGTCACGGCGACCGCGGCCGCCGGCGTCCGCCGTGCGCCCGCCACGGCCCCCAGCGCGCGCTCGAACGGGCCGCGCCCGAGGATCCGCGTCCAGAGCAGGCACAGCACGACCGTGACCGCGACGAACGCGAGGTAGGCGCCGTCGTCCGCGATGAGGTCGCCCTCGGGAGCGAGCAGGTCGATGGCGACGATGTGCACGGCGTACACGGTCAGCGCGAGCTGCCCCACCGCCTCGAGCGGCACCAGCACGACGGGCAGGAGGGCGGCGATGCGGAGGCACAGGCCGATGACCGCGATCGCGGTCCCGCCGGAGCCCACCACCTCGAACGGCGACCCCTCGTGCGGCGTCGTCGAGAGGATGTACTCCCAGCCCGGGGGCGGCGCGGGCACGGCCGCCTCGAGGAGCGCGGAGCCGCCGTACGCGAGCACGGCGAGGCCCGCCCCGACCGTCACGAGCAGCAGCTGCACGCGGGCCGACCCGAGCGCGAGCCGCCCGATGCCGAGGCCCGCGACGGCGAACACCACCCACGTGAGCGCCGGGTAGTGGCCCGTGACGACCAGCAGCACGAACGGGTCCGGCCGCATGAGCGAGCCGTCGAAGTGGATGGTGAGAGCGGTCGTGAGCACCGGCAGCGCCACGGCGCCGGCGGCGGCGAGCGCCAGCAGCCGCGACGCGCGCCACCGTAAAAGCGGCAGCACCGCGACGAAGAGGACGGCGTAGACCTCGAGGATGACGGCCACGTACGTCTGCAGGGACGCGAGCAGGCCGCCGAGGAGGAACAGGCACGCCGCGCGCACCAGGATCCGCAGCCGCACGCGCGCGAGGTCGCCGCCCGACGCCGGCCGCTCCCGTCCCGACATGAGCGCGATGGACACGCCCGCGAGCGTCGCGAAGAGGATGGACGACCGGCCGTCGGTGACGGCGAGCCAGGACGCGGGATCCGCCAGGTCGAGCGTGCGCGGCAGCGCGACGTGCGCCGCCATCATCCCGAGGACCGCGAGCCCCCGGGCCGCGTCGATGCCGCGGAGTCGGGCCGGGTCGCGGACGGGGCTCATGGCCTCACCCTACCCAGCGCGTCCGGGGGCCCCGACGGCGTCAGCTGGTGAGCGCCGGCACCGTCCGCGGCTGCACGATGAGCCACATCGCGAGGATCGACACGACCGCGCAGGCGCCCATGACGGACGCCATCGGCACGCCCGAGGTGATGCCGAGGACGCCGACGATGGGCGAGATCGCGCCCGCCAGGCCGAAGTTCACCGCGCCGAGCAGCGACGCCGCCGTGCCGGCCTCGTGGCCGTGGTTCACGAGCCCGAGGACCTGCACGCAGGGGAAGCCGAAGCCGCAGGCGAGGATGAAGAAGAACAGCGGGATGAGCGTGCCGAGGAGGCCGGCGTCGGTGAAGGTCCCGAGCAGGACGATGGCGGCGCTCGCCGCGAACTGCACGACGACGACGCCCGCCAGGATCCACTGCGGGCCGACGAGCTTCGTCATGCGCGCGGCGACCTGGTTGCCGATGACGATGCCCAGCGAGTTCACGCCGAAGAGGATGCCGAACTGCTGCGCGTCGAACCCGTAGACGTCCTGGAACAGGAACGACGAGCTGGAGAGGTAGGAGAACAGGCCCGCGAACTGCATGCCGCCGATGATGGCGACGCCGACGAACACGCGGTCGCGGAGCACGTTCCGGTAGCGGCGCAGCAGCGCGCCCTTCTCCTCCTTCACGACCTCCTCGCGGGGCAGCGTCTCCACGATGAGGAAGACCACGGCGACGACGACCAGCACGCCGTACGCGGCGAGCGCGTAGAACACGCCCCGCCAGTCGACGATGCGGAGCAGCTGCGAGCCGATGACCGGGGCGAGGATCGGCGCGAGCCCGGTGACGAGGGCGAGGCGCGAGAGCATCCGGACGAGGGGCCGGCCGCCGAAGAGGTCGCGCACCATCGCCATGGCGACCACGGCGCCGGCCGCGGCGCCCGCGCCCTGCAGCACGCGGAAGACGAGGAGCATGGTCACGTCCGTGGAGAGCGCTGCGCCGAGCGACGCGAGGATGTGGCCGCTCGAGGCGACGATGAGGGGCAGGCGGCGGCCCACGCGGTCGCTCCACGGGCCGACGACGAGCTGGCCGAGCGCGAAGCCCACAGTCGTGCCGGTGAGGGTCAGCTGGATCGCCGCGTCCGAGACGCCGAACTCGTCTTTGAGCACCGGGAACGCCGGCAGGTACAGGTCGATCGTGAACGGCCCGAGGCCCACGAGGGCGCCGAGCACGAGGATGTAGACGATGCGCTCCCGGCGGGAGAGCGCGTCGCCGGGGTGGATGACGGCAGACGACACGGAGGCGTTCCTTCGATGGGGCGTGGTGCACTCCTCGCCGGAGGGCGGTGTGCGGGGGCGGACACGAGCCGCCTGGAGGTCCAACTTCCGCTCCCCCGGCTTATTCCCAGGTGGAAGAATTTCGTTCCTCAGCCGCGGAGGGCCGCGACCACGCGCTCCACGTCGTCCTCATCGTTCCAGACGTGGAAGGCGATGCGCGCGCGCCCCGCCCGCCGGACGCGACGATCCAGGCCGCCCAGGCGCGCCAGGTCGGCGCCGTCCGCGTCGGGCCAGGTGACGATCGCCTGGCCGCGCTCCTCGATGCCGAGGCCCCGGCTCACCAGGTCGCCCAGCTCGGCGTTGCGACGGTGGACCGCGTCGAGGTCGAGGCGGGCGAAGAGCGCGATGGCCGGGGCGGCACCCACCCAGGCGCCGAAGGCGGGCGACACGTCGAACGCGCGCGCGTCCTCGGCGAGCGCCATCGCCGGCCCGTAGCAGGACGCCCACACGTCGGCTCCCGCGTACCAGTTGGCCTGGACGGGGACGAGGGTGCGGCGGTAGCGGTCGGACAGCGTGAGGAAGGCCGCGCCCGGGGTGCGCACAGCCACTTGTAGGCGTGGCAGGCGGTCGCGTCGAAGAGGCTCGCGTCGACGGGCATGGCACCCGCGGCCTGCGTGGTGTCGCAGAGCGTGAAGGCGCCGTTCACCCGGGCCGCCTCCCGGATCGCGGCGACGTCGGCGACCCGGCCGTCCGCCGACTGCACGAGCGAGAACGCGACCAGGTGCGTGCGCGGGCCGATGCTCGTCGCCAGCTCCTCGAGCGGCACGTGCCGGACGACGACGCCGCGCGCCTCGGCGACGACGAACGGGTAGGTGAGCGAGCTGAAGTCGCCGGTGACGCAGAGCACCTCGGCGCCCGCGGGCACGGCGGCGGCGAGCACGCTGACGAAGGAGGCGGTCTGCGAGCCGACGGCGACGGATCCCACGGGCACGCCCACGAGAGACGCGTACGACGCGCGCACCCCCTCGACGATCCCGCCGTACCCGTGCGCGGTCGACCTGCCGGCCGACCACGTGCCGAGGTCGGCGCGCAGGCGCTCGACGGTCTCGCGCGTGGGGAGCCCCATGGTGCAGGCGGAGAGGTAGCCGGGCCCGGCCTCGAACAGGTCGCGGAGGTCCGCGGGCACCGGCGCGGCGCCCGTGTCGGCGGGCGCGGGGTCGGGGGTCGGGATCCGGGAGGCCATGCTCCCAGCGTGACGAGGCCGGGAGCGTCGAGCAAGCCCCCGCCGGGCATGCGTCCCATAAGCGCTCGTTATGCTCCTTTCATGACGGATGCCCGATCGACGGCCCGCGACCTCGACTCCACCGCGCTCGCGGCGGTGCACGCGCTCGCGGTGCGCGGCTCGATCACCGCCGCCGCGGCCGCCCTGGGCGTCAGCCAGCCCGCGCTCTCCCAGACGCTGCGCCGCCTCGAGGCGCGGATCGGCGTCCCCGTCACGGCGCGATCCGGCCGCGGCGTGGTCCTCACGGAGGCGGGTCGGGTGCTCTCCCGCCACGCGGAGACCGTCGTGCACGCCATCGACGCGGCCGCCGACGAGCTCGACGACCTCCGCGGCCTCCGGGCGGGCACCGTGCGCGTCGCGGCGTTCCCCTCGGCGTCGTCGACGGTCGTGCCGCGGCTGCTCGGCGGCCTCGCCGCGGCGCACCCCGGGCTCGGCTTCGGGTACCTGGAGGCCGAGCCGCCCGAGGCCGTCGCGGCGATCCGCGCCCGGGAGGCCGACGTCGCCGTGACCTTCGCGTACCCGGGCGACCCCGACGACCCGGCCGCGGGCGCCCTCGACGGCCTGGAGGCGCTCCCCCTCTGGCGCGAGACGCTCTGGGCCGTGCTCCCCGAGGCGCGGGCGCTCCGGCACCGCGGCCCGCTCGCGCTCCGCGACCTCGCGGACGACCGGTGGATCGCGGGCTGCGTGCGCTGCCGCCGCCACCTGGTGAGCGCGTGCGCACGCAGCGGCTTCGCGCCGGAGACCTCCTTCGAGACCGACAACGCGGCGGCCGCCGTCGGCATGGTGCAGGCGGGGCTCGGGGTCGCCCTCCTGCCGTCGCTCGCGCTCGCGACCGCGCCGCTCCCCCGCGGCGTCGTCCGGCGTCGCGTCGCGGGCGTCGGCGAGCGCGTCGTGCACGTCGTGACGGCACCGGGAGGATCCGGCTCGCCGGCCGTGCGGGCCGCCGTGACGGCCCTCACCCGGCTCCGGGTGGGCGACTGGGAGCTCCGCCGGGCCTGAGGCGCGGGCGCGGAACCGGTCCGCACCGGCGTCCGGGCCGCTGCGACTGGCCTTCTGTCGGTGGTCGTCCGTAATGTCTGAGGGGTCTGCCTCCGGTGTCCTCCGGCGGCACCCTGACGCAGAGGAACGGTGACGGATGTCGGACGAGCACGGCGACGAGCTCCAGGACGAGCTGCAGGACGAGGTGCAGGCCTCGGGCGGCTCCACCGAGCGGCTTAACCGCCACCTGCAGCGCAGCCACTCCGAGCAGGCCCGGTACCTCTCCGCCTACTTCGGCTGGAGCCTGCTGGGCGACTCGATCCGGGCGCAGGGCGTCACCGTGGCCATGTTCGTGGAGGACCTGGCCGACAGCATGCTGGCGCTCGGCTGGCTCGACGGCTCGGGCATCATCTGGGACAGGGTGCCGGTCGACGCGGACCGGGCCGTCGAGCTGGTGCGCCGCCACCAGATGGAGCAGGGCTGGATGGCGCCCGGCACCGAGTGATGACCCGACCCTCCGTGCGCGCTGTGCGTGCGCCGACCGCCGCATCGGCGTCCGACGACGGGAGTAGCGTCCGAGGGGATCAGGCCGTCGGGGGACGAGCTCCGCGCACGGCCAGGAGGACACATGACGGACCACGACGGAGCGCTGCTCGACCGCGACATGGGACTGCTGCTCGCGGCCGCCTCCCGAGCGGTGATCTCGCTCTACCGGCCGTTGCTGAAGCCCTACCACCTGACGCATCCGCAGTACCTCGTGATGCTCGCGCTCTACGAGGAGGACCCGCGGCGGGCGGGCGACCTGAGCGAGGCGGTGCAGCTGACGCCGGGCACGCTGTCCCCGCTCTTCAAGCGCCTCGAGCTCCTCGGCTACATCACCCGGCAGCGCGACCAGGCGGACGAGCGCCGGCTGCTCATCGCCCTGACGGACCGCGGACGCGCCATCCGGACCGACCTCCTGCGCGTCGCCGACAGCGTGCGCGAGGACGTGGCGGACCGCAGCGGCACGGACTCGAGCGCGCAGGCGCGCCTGCGCAGCATGACGGAGCTGCTGCTCGACGCCTGAGGCGCAGGACCCCGGGCGCTGCGGCCCTGATCCCGCGGCCCGGATCCCGCGCCGCTCCCGCTGCCGCTCAGCGCGCGCCGTCCACCACGCGCTGCCACAGCGTGTGGTCGCTCCACGTCCCGTCGATGCGGAGGTAGGCGGGAGCGACGCCGATCGCGGTGAAGCCCGCCCGGGACAGCACCCGCTCGGACCCGCCGTTGCCCACCAGCGTCGACGCCTCCAGCCGGTGCAGCCCCGCGGCGCGCGCGATGCGCACCGCCTGCCGGGCCGCCGCGGTCGCGAGGCCCGCGCCCTGCCGCTCCCGGTCGATCCAGTAGCCGAGGCTCGCGCTGAGCGCCGCGCCGCGCTTCACGGCGAACAGGTCGCAGCGGCCGATGATCCGGTCGCCCTCGGCGATGAGGTACGGCAGGCCGGAGCCCGCCGCCCGCTCGGCGACGCGGCCCGCGAGCTGCGCCCGCTGCCCGGCCGACGTGAAGAACGCGTCGGTCCGGGCGGGCTCGAACGGGCGGAGGTGCTCCCGGTTCGCGCGGTACGCCTCCGCAAGCGCGGCGGCGTCGGTGATGCGGGCGGGCCGCATCACGACGCCGGGCGCGAGCGCCACGCGCTCGTCGGTGCCGGGCAGGGGCCCGCTCGCGCCCCGGGGCGCACGTCGCGCTCGGGGCGGGCGTCGGCGGCGGGGATGGCCCGGTCCGCGATGAACCGCGGCGTACCAGAGGGCGCTGTCCTTCGGCGTCCGCTCCTGCGTGTCGTAGTCGACGTGCACGATGCCGAACCGCTTCGAGTACCCGAAGGCCCACTCGAAGTTGTCCATGAGCGACCACACCTGGTAGCCGCGGAGGTCGACGCCGCGGGCCATCGCCCGGTGCGCCGCGGCGAAGTGGCGCGACGGGTCGTCGATCCGGTCGGCGTCGTGCACCGCGCGCACGCCGTCCTCGGCGGTCGCCTCGTCGTCGAACGCGGCGCCGTTCTCCGTCACCATGAGCGGCAGGTCGGGGAACTCCTCGTGCAGCGACACGAGCAGGTCCTCGAGGCCCTGCGGCTCGATGTTCCAGCCCATGGCCGTGTAGGGGCCCGGCTGCTCGAGGAAGTCGACGTCGTCGGTGCCGGGGAACGGCGAGGCGGCGACGTCGCCGTGGATGGAGGTGCCGCCGGCCGGCGCGGCCCCGTCGCGCATCCGCACCCGGCTGGTGTTGTAGTAGTTGACGCCCAGGAGGTCGAGCGGCTGGCGGATGAGCTCCGTGTCGCCGGGCGAGGACGAACGACCAGTCGGTGATCGCCGCGGTGTCGGCGAGCACGTCCTCCGGGTAGGCCCCGTTCAGCAGCGGGTCGAGGAACAGGCGGTTGCCCACTCCCCCGACGCGGCGCACGGCCTCCGGGCCCGTCTCGCCCTCGCCGCGGATCACGTGCAGGTTGAGCGTGATGGAGAACCGCGCGTCCTCGGGCGCCACCGCCTTGAGCGCCGCGACCGCGAGGCCGTGCGCGAGGTTGAGGTGGTGCACGGCCCGGAACGACTCCTCCGCGTCGGTGCGGCCCGGCGCGTGCACGCCGGCCGCGTAGCCGAGGTACGCGGAGCGCCACGGCTCGTCGAGCGTGGTCCAGGTGCCGATGCGGTCGCCGAGCGCCTCGCCCATGATGCGGGCGTAGTCGGCGAACGCGTACGCGGTCTCGCGGTTCGTCCAGCCGCCCTCGTCCTCGAGCGCCTGGGGCAGGTCCCAGTGGTACAGCGTCGCGATGGGCGTGATGCCGCGCGCGACGAGCCCGTCGACGAGCCGCCCGTAGAACGCCAGCCCCTCGGGGTTCGCGGGCCCGCGCCCGGTGGCCTGGATGCGCGGCCACGCGATCGAGAACCGGTACGCCTGCAGCCCGAGCGCCTGCATCATGTCGAGGTCCGACTCGAGCCGGTGGTAGTGGTCGTCCGCCACGTCGCCCCGTGTCGCCGCCCAGGACCTTGCCGGAGGTGCGGCTGAAGGAGTCCCAGATGGACTCCCCGCGGCCGCCCTCGTGCGCCGCGCCCTCGATCTGGTAGGCGGCCGTCGCGGATCCGAACAGGAAGCCCCGGCGGGGAACTCCAGGCCCGTGCCCCCGGTCGTCGGGGGCGGCCGGCTGCGGCAGCTGGGGTGTGCGTGGGTCATGGTGGGGCCGAGGTGGCCTTTCCGTCGGTGAGGCTGGTGAGGGGCCCGCCGTGCAGGCGCACGCGCAGCGGACACGTCGGGATCGGCCGTGACCTCGACGCCATCCTGGCCGTGCACGACGCGCACGTCCACCCGCCGCCCGGTGGTGGGGCTCGTCGACGCGGGTGGTGCGCGTGCCGGTGCCACCCGGGTGGATCGTGACGATCAGCCCGTCGAGGTGGTCGTGGTGGGGCCGGTCGACGCGCTCGGTCGTCGCCAGCACGGCGCCCTCGCGCACCCACACGGGCAGGCTCATCACGTCGTGGACCTCGCGGTGCCAGCCGCCGCCGGTGCCGGACCTCGCCCGTGAGCAGGTTCGTCCAGGTGCCGGCGGGCAGGTGGTACTCGACCTCGCCGTCGGCGCGGAACACGGGCGCGACGGGCGGGTCCGGGCCGAGCATGTACTGCCGGTCCAGGTGCTCGACGGCCGGGTCCCCGGGGAACTCCAGCTGCATGGGCCGCATGAACGGGACGCCCGTCTCGTGCGCCTCGATGCCCACCTGGTGCAGGTACGGCATCAGGCTGAGCTTCAGGCGCGAGAAGGCGCGCGTCACGTCGACGGCCTCCTCGTCGAAGGCCCACGGCACGCGGTAGCTGGTGGATCCGTGCAGGCGCGAGTGGCTGCTCATCATGCCGAACGCGACCCAGCGCTTGAACACCTCCGGATCGGGCGTGCCCTCGAAGCCGCCGATGTGGTGGGCTCCAGAAGCCGAAGCCGCTGAACGCGAGCGACAGGCCGCCGCGCCAGGGTCTCCGCCATCGACTCGAAGGAGGAGGAGTTGTCGCCGCCCCAGTGCACCGGCATGCGCTGCCCGCCCGTGGTGGCGCTGCGGGCGAAGAGCACGGCGTCGCCCTCGCCGCGGTGCTCCTCGAGCACCTCGAAGACGGCCTGGTTGTAGAGCTGCGTGTACCAGTTGTGCATGGCCTCGGGGGCGGTGCCGTCGGCCCAGACGACGTCGAGCGGGATCCGCTCGCCGAAGTCGGTCTTGAGCGCGTCGACGCCCTGGTCGAGGAGGCCGCGGAGCTTGTCCTGGAACCATCGGGTCGCGGCGGGGCTCGTGAAGTCGACGAGCGCCATGCCGGCCTGCCGCATGTCCGGCTGCCAGACGCTGCCGTCGGGCCGGCGCACGAGGTGCCCGAGGGCGCGCGCCTCCTCGAACAGCACCGAGCGCTGCGCGATGTACGGGTTGATCCACGCGCTCACGTGCAGCCCCCGGTCGTGCAGGCGCGCGAGCATGCCCTCGGGGTCGGGGAACACGCGGGCGTCCCAGACGAGGTCCGTCCAGGTGAACTCGCGCATCCAGAAGCAGTCGAAGTGGAACACCGACATGGGCAGGTCGCGCTCGCGCATGCCCTCGATGAAGCGGGTGACCGTCTCCTCGTCGTACTGGGTGGTGAACGAGGTGGAGAGCCACAGGCCGTAGGACCAGGCGGGGACCCGCGCGGGGCGGCCGGTGAGCGCGGTGTAGCGCGCGAGCACGTCCTTCGGCGTGGGGCCGTCGAAGACGAGGTACTCGATGGCCTCCCCCGCGGTGCTGAACTGCACGCGCTCCACGGTCTCGCTGCCCACCTCGAACGACACGTGCTCGGACTGGTTCACCAGCACGCCGTAGCCGCGGTTCGTGAGGTAGAACGGGATGCTCTTGTACGACTGCTCGCTCGAGGTGCCGCCGTCGGCGTTCCAGACGTCGACCGACTGGCCGTTCTTGATGAGCGGCCCGAACCGCTCGCCGAGGCCGTAGACGAGCTCGCCCACGCCGAGGCTCAGCTGCTCGTGCACGTACGTCCGCGACGGCGCGAGGCCCGTGGTGGTGATGCCCGCCGTGCCCGTGGGCTCGGCCGCGACCGGGGCGCCCTCAGTCGAGGGTCATGTAGCCCACCGACTTGTGGCCGCTGGAGGTGAGCACGCGCCACGCCCGACTCGAAGGTCAGGTCCCAGGGCGCGCCCATCGTGATGCGCGCGGTGAGGGAGCCCGTGGTGAGCGTGCCGCCGGTCTCGTCCGCGTGCGCGACGCCGGATCCCTCGACCGCGCCCGCCAGGTCGAACCCGGGCGACGGAGGTGCCGCCGCGGTGGTGCTGAATCCGCACGCGCACCACGCCCTCGCGGGGCGAGGGGATCGTGGCCGTGGAGCAGCGGCCGGTTGAGCTGTGGTCGCGCGCCCCCTGGATGCGCTTGGTGGGCGGGTGCGCCGGGCAGCTGGGCTGGCCGGCGGCCTCGACGTCGATACGCCTCCTGGGCGTACTGCGCGTCGACGCCCAGGCCTCGTCTGCCAGAACCCGTCGGTGAACCTCATCGTGCGTCCTCTCGGATGACGGCGACGGCGCCTGCCGTCACGCGGCTGCCGGCCGCCGTGCGCTCGCCGGTGACGAGGTCAAGCCCGTCGACGTCGAGCCGCAGGTCGCGGTCGGTGTGGTTGATGGCGAACAGCCAGGACGCGTCGTCGCCGACGCGCCGGACCAGCTCGAGCCCCGCCTCGGCCGGAGGCGACCGGGGCGATGCCCGCGCGTCCGACGAGGTCGTCGACGAGGGCGCCCCGCGCGCTCGCGGTCCAGGTGGGTGGAGACGTAGGTCGCGGTGCCGCGGCCGCGGCGGGCGCGGGTCACAGGCGGGCAGGCCCGCGAGGTCGCCGGAGGCGTACGACGCCACGACCTCCGCGTCGTCGGCGCCGGAGGCGCTCCGTCCAGATGCGGACGCGGCCGGGCGGGATCCAGCAGCACCTCCTCGTCCGCGAGCAGCGGGGCGGGCTCCTCGACGCGGACGCCGAGGAGGTCGCGCAGGAGTCCGGGGTATCCGCCCGCGACCACCCGGTTGTGCCGGTCGACGATGCCCGAGAGGTACGTGACCGCCAGGTGGCCGCCGCCCTCGACGAAGGCGGTGAGCGACGCGGCGCCCTCGGGCGTGAGGGCGAACAGGGTCGGCGCGAGGACGACAGCTCGGCGTACCCGTCGAGGTCGTCGTCGGGGTGGAGCGCGTCGACGGCGATCCCGCGGGCGGTGAGCTCCCGGTGCAGCGTGAGCGGGGCGTCGAGCGCGGTCACGTCCACGCTGGGCTTGGGGCCGCGGCGGAGGGCGGTCCACGCGACGTGGTCCATGAGGATCGCCACCCGTGCCCGCTCGACGCGGCTGCCGGCGACCTCGCGGATCCGGCCGAGCAGCGCCCCGAGCTCCGCGACCTCCCGGTAGACGCGGGCGTCGGATCCCGCGTGCGGCGCGACGGCGGAGTGGAACTGCTCGCTCCCGCCCGTCGACTGCCGCCACTGGAAGAAGAGCGCCCCCTCCGCGCCGCGTGCGATGTGGGCGAGGCTGTTCCGGGCGAGACTCGCCGGGCGACTTGGCGCGGTTGCGCGGCTGCCAGTTGACGGCCGAGGTGCTGTGCTCGATTCGAGCCGCCAGCGGGTCGCCGTGCGCCATGCCGCGCACCCGGTCGGCGCTGAAGGACAGCTCGCCGTGCCGCTCGGGGTCGGCGGCGATCGTGTAGTGGTCGTTGGAGACGAGGTCGACCTCCTCCGCCCAGCGCCGGTAGTCCGCGAGGCCCGGGTGGTTCTGCACCATGAAGTTGGTGGTCACGGGGATCCGCGGCGTGATGCGGCGGAGCACCGCGCGCTCGGCGAGGTGGTGGCCGAGCAGCGCGTCCGACGTGTAGCGCTCGAACGCCAGCTGCAGGCCGGGGTTGTGGCTCGTGCCCGAGAAGCGGGGCGGCAGGACCTGGTCGAACGACGTGTAGCGGTGCCCCCAGAAGGCCGTGCCCCACGCCTCGACGAGGTCCTCGATCGTCGCGAAGCGGGCGCGCAGCCAGTCCTGGAAGGCCGCGGCCGTCTCGTCGCCGTAGTCGTGCGCGTTCTCGTTGCCGAGCTCGTTGCTGATGTGCCACATGCGGAGCGCCGGGTGCGTGCCGTAGCGCTCCGCCATGCGCTCCACGAGCCGCAGCGCGTAGCGGCGGAAGACGGCGGAGGCCGGCGACCACGCGAGGCGCCCGCCCTGGGCGAGCCGCACCCCGGTGTCGGTGACGCACGCGATCTCCGGGTGCGCCCGCATGAGCCAGATCGGCGGGGCCGCGGTGGGGGTCGCGAGGTTCACGCCGATGCCGCCCTCGTGCAGGAGGTCCATGATGCGGTCGAGCCAGCCCCAGTCGAACTCGCCGTCGGCGACCTCGATGAGCCCCCAGGAGAACACGCCGAGGTTCACGGAGTTGACGCCGGCGCGGCGCATCAGCTCGACGTCCTCGGCCCACACCTCCTCGGGCCACTGCTCGGGGCTGTAGTCGCCGCCGAGGGCGAAGCCTGGGGCGATGGGCGGGAACGTCGTGCCCGCGGGCAGGTCGGACGAGCGGGAGCGGATGCGTGTCATGTCTTCGCCTTCGAAGGTGGGCGGTGCGCGTGCGGCGCCGCGGGGCGGGGAGGGACGGGATGCGGGAGGTGGGGACCGGGGCGGCGGACGCGGCCGCCGCCCCGGCCCTGCCGGTCAGCCCTTGAGGCCGCCGGAGAGCAGGTCGAGCCGCCAGAAGCGCTGCAGGAACAGCATCAGCAGCACGAGCGGGATGATCGAGACCGCCGCGCCGGCGATGGCCAGCGAGTAGAGCGCCGGCGTCCCCGAGCCCTTGGACAGCAGCGTGTAGAGGCCGACCGTCAGCGGGTAGCTGTCCTGGTCGCTCAGCATCACGAACGGCAGGAGGAAGTTGTTCCAGATGCCCACGAACTGGAGCATGAACACCGTCACCATGCCGGGCAGCATCATCGGGATCGCGATGGACCGGAAGATCCGCCACTCCCCCGCGCCGTCGAGCCGCGCGGCCTCCATCGTGTCCTGCGGGATCGCCGAGGCCGCGTAGACGCGGGAGAGGTAGATCCCGAAGGGGCTGATGACGAGCGGCAGGAGCACCGCCAGGTAGCCGCCCGCGAGCCCCAGCTGCGACAGCAGCAGGTACTGCGGGATCGCCAGCGTGATGCCCGGGATGAGCACGCCGCCGAGGATCGAGTAGAAGATCAGGCTCCGCCCGCGGAACTCGTACTTGGCGAGCGCGTAGCCGCACATCGCCGAGACGACGGTGGAGAGCACGCCGCCGAGGCCCGCGTACAGCAGCGAGTTGAGGGCCCACATGCCGTACTGCCCGCCGCCGTAGGTGAACAGGTCGCGGAGGTTGTCCACGAGGCCCGTCCCCGGCGCGAACGAGAACGTCGTGAAGAGCTCGCTGCGCCCCTTCGTCGTCGCGCTGAACACCCACGCCACGGGGATGAGGCAGTAGAGCGCGCCGATGAGGAGCACGGTGGTCGGGATGACCCGGCCGGCGAGCGAGCCCTGCCGGGCCCTCCGCCGCGGCGCCGAGGAGCCGCCGCGCGTCGGCGTCCGACGCTCGGCGTCGAGCTCGGCCCGGCGCTCCGCGGTGACGGCGGTCACGAGACGGACCCCGCGGTGCGGCGGTTCGTGATCCACAGCACGAGCGCGGACACGAGCACCGTCCCGAGCGCGAGCACCACCGAGAGCGCGGCGGCGCCCGGCAGGTCGTCGGTGAGGAAGGCGTTGCGGTAGATGGTCATGAGGGGCACCCAGGTCTGGCTGATGACGTTGGTCAGCGGCTTGAGAGTGGTCGGCTCGCCGTAGAGCTGCAGCGCGCCGATGAGGGAGAAGATGCCGGTGAGCACGAGGGCGGGCACCACCAGCGGGATCTTGATGCGGAGCGCGATCTGCAGCTCTCCGGCGCCGTCGATCCGCGCGGCCTCGTAGATCTCCGCCGGCACGCCGCGCAGCGACGTGTAGATGATGATCATGTTGAAGCCGACGCCGCCCCAGATCGCGATGTTCGCGACGGAGGCGTAGATCGCGGGCTCGCCGAGGAACGGGATCGCGCCGCCGCCGAGGGCCTCGGACACGGCCGAACGGGCTCGTCCCGGGCAGGTACATGAAGCCCCAGAGGAGCGCCGCGACCACGCCGGGCACCGCGTACGGGATGAAGATCGCCGTGCGCGCGAACCGGGTCGCCCGGGCGGCGGGCACGTCGAGCATGAGCGCGAACAGCAGCGCGAGGCCGAGGGTCAGCGGCACGGAGATGATCCCGTAGATCGCGAGCCGGCCGAAGCCGGCGGTGAGCTCGGGGTCGGAGAGGACGGCCGCGTAGTTGTCGAGCCCGGCGAACACCTGCACGCGCGTGCCGAGGATGCCGCCGCCCTCGAGGCGGTAGGTCTGCAGGCTCAGCCATGCCGCGTAGACGATCGGCACGAGCATGAAGACGACGAAGAGGATCACGGCGGGCGCGGCGAACAGGTACGGCGCCACCGCACGGGGCGGCGGCGGGTGCCGCCCCGTGCGACCGGCGTGCGCCGGGGCTCGGCCGCCTGCGCGGCGGCGACGGGCGTGGTGGTCACGGGCGCCTCCGTCAGTCGGCCACGGTGAAGCCGGACTTCGTCATGTCCGCCTCCACGGTCGCCTGCACCGCGGTGAACGCGTCGCGCCACGGGGTGCCGTCGGAGATCGCCTTGTTGAGCGCGTCGGTCATGGCCGTCTCGGCGACGTTGACGTTCGGGCCCCAGGTGACCGGGATGGTGTCGGACGAGATGTCCGCGGCGATGCGGTAGTAGTCGGTCTGCTGCGGCATGAGGGCCGGCGGCGCGCTCTCGGCGGCGGCCTCCTGGCCGCTGACGGCGGCAGGGTACCCGTTCTGCACGTTCAGCACGAGCTCCGCGCCCTCGTCGCTGGCGTTCAGCCACTTGGCGAAGGCCGCAGCCTCCTCCGGGTGCTCGGAACCCTTCGTCACGATGACGCCGGATCCGCCCTGGTACGCCACGGCCGCCTCGCCGGGCGTCCACTCGGGCAGCGGGCTCATCGACCACTTCCCGATGGTGTCGGGCGCGACGCCCTCGATCACGCCGGGCGCCCAGAGCGCCGACGGCCACGACAGGAACTTGCCGGCGTTCGCCTTCGCGTTCCACTCCGGGGTGAGGATCGGGTCGGTGCTGATGAGGTCGCGGTCGGCGAGGTCCTGGAAGTAGTCGGCCACCTCGAGCGACGGCTCGTCACCGATGCCGAACGGACCAGGTGCTGCCGGAGATGTCCCACCAGGAGGCGCCGGCCTGCGTGGCGACGCCCGCGAAGAAGCCGAACTGGTCGGCGGGGATGCTCGCGATGTAGGCCTCGGGGTCGGCGTCGCGCACCTTCTGCGCGGCGTCGGCGAACTCGGCCCAGGTGGTGGGCACGGGGATGCCCCACTGCTCGAGGAGGTCGCTGCGGTAGACGAGCGCCATCGGGCCGACGTCCTGCGGGAGGGCGAAGACGTGGTCGTCGAAGGTGACCTGCTCCCAGGTGCCCTCGGTGTAGGCGTCCTGGACGTCGGCGACCTGCTCGGTGATGTCGAGCGGCACGTCGGCGACGATGAGCGACGGGAGGGTCGTGTACTCGACCGCGGACAGGTCGGGCGCGTTGCCGGCGCGGCTGGCGGTGAGCAGCTTGGCGGACGAGTCGCGCCCGCCGCCGGCGTCGGTGTACTTCACCTGCACGTCGGGGTTGGCGGCGTTCCAGGTGTCGACGAGCTCCTGCGTGTTCGGGGCCCACGACCAGAAGTCGAGGGTGACCTTCCCGCCGGCGGCGGAGTCGCCGCCCTCGGAAGCGGAGCAGCCGCCGAGGAGGAGGGCGCCGACGCTGACGGCGGCGAGCGAGGTGAGGATCCTGCGTGGGTTCATGGCTTCTTCCTTGAGGCGATGCGTCGAAGCGTTTCGACGATGGGCGTTCGGATGGGGGGTCGTGCGGTCGGGGGGATGGACGGGTCGGGCAGGTCGGGCGGTCAGGCCGCGGCGGTCGCGGGCGCCGGTGCCGGCGCCTCGCGCGCCGCGGGCGCCGCGGTGGACCCGAGCGGCCGGTACTCGGGCGGGATGAGCTCCACGTGGGGCTCGCCGCGTCCGTCGAGCCGCTCCATGAGGAGCTCGACGGCCCGCCGGCCCTGGTCCGCCGCGGGCAGCGGGATGACGTCGAGCGGCGGCACGAGGTGGTCGGTCGGGAAGCTGGAGCAGGCGGAGACGAGGGACAGGTCCTCCGGCACGCGCACGCCGCGCTCGCGCAGCAGCTCGAGCAGGATCGAGTGCACGTTCTCGTTGCAGTTGAGCACGAGGGCCGAGAGGTCGGGGAGCTCCGCGCGCACCGCGTCGAGGGCGGCGGTCACGGCCTCCCTGGTCGACTCGGTCGTGTGGAAGGCGGTCCGGATCCCCCGGGCGGCGCCCGCGGCGAGGTAGCCGTCGCGGAAGCGCGGCGCGAAGTTCGACCCGCGGTCGTAGAGGTGCTGGGAGTGGCCGAGCATTCCCACGGACTCGTGTCCCAGGTCGACGAGGCGCCCGACGGCGAGGTCGGCCGCGGCCTCGAAGTCGAGGTCGACGCAGGTGAGGCCGGCCGTCTCGTGCGGGATCCCGATGAGCGCCGAGGGCAGGTCGAGGTCGCGGAGGACGGGGACGCGCTCGTCCTCGACCGCCACGTCCATCATCACGATGCCGTCGACGAGCGAGCTCGACGCGACGCGGCGGAGGCCGGAGAGCGAGTCGTCCTGCGTGAGCAGCAGCACGTCGTAGTCGTAGGAGCGGGCGGCGGTGACCACGGCCAGCACGAACGACATGAGCGCCGGCGGGTGCGTGTCGCCGTGCATGGGCGCGGTGAGCGCGATGATGCTCGTGCGGCTCCCGGCGAGCATCCGCGCCCCCGCGTTCGGCCGGTAGCCGAGCTCCGCGACGGCCCGGTCGATGCGGGCGCGCGTGCCGGCGGTGATGGACCTCTTGCCGGAGAGCGCGTACGACACGGTGCTGATGGACACCCCGGCGACGCGCGCGACGTCGTGGATGGTGGCCATGCGGTGACTCCGTCGTCTAAGCGCTTCGATGATCCGAACGGATACCACGCTAGGTCATCGAAGCGCTTCGCACAAGATCGCATCGTGCACTCGCGCACGGCCGCCGACGATGCGGCGGCCGCGCGCCACGGCGCCGCCCCTCGGCGCGCGTCGATCCACTCCGCCGGCGCCGGCCGCAGCTCGGCGAGCTCCGCCCACAGCTCCTCCGGCACGGGCACCGCGGCGAGCTCCAGGGTCGTCGCGAGGCGCGCCGCCGACGAGATGCCCACCACCGTCGAGTGCACGCGCGCATCGCGCATGCTCGCCTGCAGCGCCGCGGCCGCCAGGGGCACGCCGTGCCGGGCGCACGCCTCCCCCATCCGCCGTGCCGCCTCGGCCACCGCGGGCCGGGCCGGGCCGTACCCGTAGGTCGACGCCTGGGACGGGTCGCCGGTGAGGATCCCGCCGCCGTACGGCGCCGCGTTCGTGACGCCCATGTCGCGGGCGCCCGCCGCCTCGAGCAGCGCGGCGGCCGAGTCGTCGAGGAGGGTCGCGCGGTTGTGCGTGATGAGCGCGTCGAACACGTCGAGCTCCACGAAGCGCTGGATGAGGTGCACGTCGCCGCCGGAGATGCCGATGCTGTCCGCGAGGCCCGCGTCGCGGATCGCGAGGAGCGCCTCCACGGGACCGCCGGGCGCCGTGGCCGCCTCGAACGTCGTGTTCTCGGGGTCGTGCAGCATGAGCACGGGCACGCGGTCGACGCCGAGGCGCGTCAGCGACTCCTCGATGCTCCGCCGCATGCGGTCGCCGGAGAAGTCGCCGGTGCGGGCGTCGCGGTCCACCTTGGTCTGGATCACGAGCCGGTCGGCGAGCGAGCGACCGTCCGCCAGCGGCCGTCCGACGAGCGCCTCGGACTCCCCGCCGCCGTAGATGTTGGAGGTGTCGAGGAACCGGAGCGGGCCGTCGACGATGGCCGCGGCGAGCCCGGTGATGCGCGCGTCGCGGGCCGCCTCGTCCTCCCCCGACCGGGCCGGGCCCCAGCCGGAGGTGCCGATGCAGATCGCCGGCACCTCGATCCCGGTGCGGCCGTAGCGCGTGGTCGTGGCGGAGGGATGCGTGGTCGCGTCGTCGAGGTCCATGCCTGCGAGTCTGCCCCCCGCCGCATTGTGCCGAGCCCTGCCACGCTATAGGTTGTATAGAGCAACAAATCATCGACGACGCTGACAGGAGACACCATGGCGCTCACCCCCACCCGCGAGGACAAGTTCTCGTTCGGACTCTGGACCATCGGCTACACGGGGGCCGACCCCTTCGGCGGCCCGACCCGCGCCGACCTCGACGTCGTCGAGGGCGTGGAGCGCATCTCGGAGCTCGGCGCCTACGGCCTCACCTTCCACGACGACGACCTCTTCGCGTTCGGCTCGACCGACGCCGAGCGCCAGAAGCAGATCGACCGCCTCAAGGGCGCGCTCAGCGACACCGGCATCGTCGTGCCGATGGTCACCACGAACCTCTTCTCCGCCCCCGTCTTCAAGGACGGCGGCTTCACCAGCAACGACCGCGCGGTCCGCCGCTTCGCGATCCGCAAGGTCCTCCGCAACATCGACCTCGCCGCCGAGCTCGGTGCCCAGACGTTCGTGATGTGGGGCGGCCGCGAGGGCGCCGAGTACGACTCCGCCAAGGACGTCCGCGGCGCGCTCGAGCGCTACCGCGAGGCCGTCAACCTCCTCGGCGACTACGTCACCGACAAGGGCTACGACATCCGCTTCGCCATCGAGCCGAAGCCCGACGAGCCCCGCGGCGACATCCTGCTGCCGACGCTGGGCCACGCGCTCGCCTTCATCGAGACCCTCGAGCGCCCCGAGCTCGTGGGCGTGAACCCCGAGGTGGGCCACGAGCAGATGGCGGGCCTCGACTTCACCGCCGGCATCATGCAGGCGCTGTACCAGGGCAAGCTCTTCCACATCGACCTCAACGGCCAGCGCGGCATCAAGTACGACCAGGACCTCGTCTTCGGGCACGGCGACCTGCAGAACGCGTTCTCGCTCGTCGACCTGCTGGAGAACGGCGGCGTGGGCGGCGGCCGCTCCTACGACGGCCCCCGTCGCTTCGACTACAAGCCGAGCCGCACCGAGGACATCACGGGCGTGTGGGACTCCGCCGCAGCGAACATGCGCATGTACCTGCTCCTCAAGGAGCGCGCGCAGGCGTTCCGCGCCGACCCCGAGGTCCAGGAGGCGCTCGCCGCCGCCAAGGTCGCCGAGATCGACACCCCGACGCTGAACGAGGGCGAGTCCTACGACGACATCCTCGCCGACCGCTCCTCCTACGAGGACTTCGCGGCCGACGAGTACTTCGACGGCAAGGGCTTCGGCTTCGTGCGCCTCAACCAGCTGGCGCTCGAGCACCTCATGGGCGCGCGCTCCTGGCGCAGGCCGCCCGCGGCACGGCCGCACCGCATCGCACCGCACGAGAGCCGCTCCCTGGATCACGGGGGCGGCTCTCGTCGTCTGCGCGTCGCGATCGTCGTGCCGAGGCCCGCGGAGAGGATCACGAGGGGGCCGCCGAGGACCGCGGCGAGCTCCCTCCCGGAGTCACGCGCGACGATGACGGCGAACCCGACGACGATCCCGCACGCGAGGACCCACACGAAGACCAGGACCGGAGTGGACGTCCGATGACGCGGTCGGCCGGGTCCCGAGGTCATGACCGGGCTTCGGCCGGGAGGGCTCGACGCGTGCGGCGAGCGTGGGAGTACCGCAGCCGGAAGTCCGCGAGGGCGACCAGGAGCACCCCGCACGCCATGAGCGCGGCGCTGATGCCGGGCTGGACGACGCCGATGAGGATCGCGACCGTCAGCACCACCAGGGTGTCGCGGAGCACCCGGCTCTGCACCTCCCGCCGCCAGCGCGTGCTCTCCCTCGTCGGCCCCACGACGCGCCCTCCTGCGTCTCACGACCAGGACCGTGACGGGTCCTGCCATCGAGACGGCCGCGACGACGGCCGCCCTGACCGGGTCACCGCCCTGGTCGACGACACGCCACGCGGATGCGGTCACCAGGATCGTCGCGATGACCGTTGTCCACACGATGCGCTTCTGCATCATCTCCTCCTCGATGTACGGCCCGCCGCATGTCCGTGCAACTCGCCGGTACTCGTCTGCGCTCATCGGCGACGCCCTCCCCCTACCGGCACTCGGGATGTCCCAACAGCTGCAGGTAGATGCAGGAGCTCCCCACCGCCCCGCTGCCGCAGACGCCGTTCTCAGAGATGTAGACCGTAGCGGCGGCGATGACGGCACCGACGGCCACGCACGCAGCCTGCCCGACGGCGGGAACGGCGCATATGGCCGCACCCACGGCGTACCCGGCGCCCGCTGCGATCGCGGCCTGGTCGGTGGAGTTCAAGGCTGATGTACAGCCCCTGCCCGCCGTAGCCGCCACCGATCAATGAGCCGGAGACAGCAGGATCCCCAGCCGCCGGCCGCGCGAACGTGAACGTCGTGCCGTCCGGCGCCTCGTAGACCTCCAGCTCCTCGCCACCACGCTCCTCGAAGCGGGGCTCGATGCTCCCGGCTCGGAACTCCATCAGAGCTCGCGCCGAGCGCCCTGCCGCCCGAGTCGACGACCGCGTCGCGAGCTTGCGCCGGGGTCACGGACGCGACGGACGCGGCGAGGGCGAGCATCACCACCGCACCGCCCGCTTCCATGCGTCGCCGCCCGCTGCGACGTACGCCCCTCTTGGAGGCCCCTGCGTCCGGCCACCATCGCCTTGCTCGATTTCCAGATCATACCCTCAACGTATCGGGCACGGAGAGTTGGGCGAGGCGGTTCTCCACATCACGCGGGGCTCCTCCGACCTCCTCTCCGGCAGGCCAATGTCGCCCGCGCGCCGACGACGACGAGGGGCCCGGCATCCTCTCGGATGCCGGGCCCCTCGTGGCGCGCCGGAGCGCAGGTCATGCGGGTGGATCAGGTCGCGGACTTGGCTCCGCGGCTCTTGTTGAACACGTCGAACGCGACGGCCAGCAGGAGCACGAGGCCCTTGATGAGCGACTGGTACTCCGTGCCGAGGCCGAGCAGCGACATTCCGTTGTTCAGCACGCCCATGATGTAGACCACCGACCATGGCCCGGGTCACGGCGCCGATGCCGCCGGTCACGTTGCCGCGGCGCCGATGAACACCGCGGCGATGGCGTCGAGCTCGAAGCCGTTGCCGGCGCCCGGGAGGGCCGAGTTGCTGCGGGCGGTGAGGAAAGGCGATGCCCGCGAGGGCGGCGAGGAAGCCCATGTTGACGAAGAGCAGGAAGTCCACGCGCTTCGTGTTGATGCCGGACAGCTGCGCGGCGTTGAGGTTGCCGCCTCGGGCGTAGATGTGACGGCCGAAGATGCTGCGGTTCATCACCGCCGTGTAGACGAGCACCAGCACCGCGAGGATGACCAGCACGATCGGCGTGCCCTGGTAGCTGGCGAGCAGGTACGTGATGCCGAGCACGAGGACCGCGATGAAGGCGAGCTTCGTGATGAACCAGGCGAAGGGCTCGTCCTCGAGGTTCAGCTTCACGCGGGCACGGCGCTCGCGGAGCTGCTGGGCGACGAGGAACACGGCCGCGAGGGCGCCGAGGGTGACGGTGACCCACTCCAGGTACGACGTGCCGTCCGAGGGGTCGGGCAGGAAGCCGGCGCCGACCGCGACGTACTCGTCCGGGAACGGCGCGTGATGGGGCGGTTGTCGAGGACGATCTGGGCGAGGCCGCGGAACGTCAGCATGCCCGCGAGGGTCACGATGAACGCGGGGATCCCGACGTACGCCACCCAGAAGCCCTGCCAGGCGCCGATGAGGCCGCCGACCACGAGGCTCGCGATGATCGACGCCCACCAGGGCCAGCCCCAGTTGACGGCGAACACGCCGGAGACGGCGCCGACCAGTGCCACGACCGACCCGACCGACAGGTCGATGTGGCCGGCGATGATGATCATCACCATGCCGATCGCGAGGATGCAGGATGCTGTACGCGTTCTGGACGACGATGCTGGTGACGTTGCGGGGCTCGAGGAGCGTCCCGTCGGTCAGGATCTGGAACAGCACCACGATGGCGACCAGCGCGATGAAGATGCCGATCTGCCGGAGGCGGCTGACGAGGAATCCCGCCACTGTGCTGAGACTGGACATGGTGACTATTCCTTTTCCTTGGTCATGTAGGTCATGAGGCTCTCGGGGGTCGCCTCGGCGATCGGGGAGCTGGCCCGTGATCCGCCCGGCGGAGAGGGCGTAGATGCGGTCGCGGATGCCGAGCAGCTCGGGCAGCTCGCTGGAGATGACGATGACGGCCTTGCCCTGCGCGGCGAGCGAGTTGATGATCGTGTAGATCTCGTACTTCGCGCCGACGTCGATGCCGCGGGTGGGCTCGTCGAGGATCAGCGCGTCCGGGTCGGAGAACATCCACTTCGACAGGACGACCTTCTGCTGGTTCCCGCCGGAGAGCTTCCCGGCGACGGACCCGACGCTCGGCGCCTTGATGTTCATGGACTTGCGGTAGCCGTCGGCCACCACGTACTCCTCGTTCGCGTCGACCCAGCCGGCCTTGGCCAGCTTCTCGAGCGCCGCGCCCGAGGACGTTGCGCTTGATGTCGTCGATGAGGTTGAGGCCGTAGTGCTTGCGGTCCTCGGTGGCGTACGCGAGGCCGTTCTTGATGGCCTCCCCCACCGTGCGCGCGGTGATCTCCTTGCCGTGCTTGTACAGCTTCCCGGAGATGTTGGCGCCGTAGGAGCGGCCGAAGACGCTCATCGCGAGCTCGGTGCGGCCGGCGCCCATGAGGCCGGCGATGCCGACGACCTCACCCGCGCGGACGTCGAGGTTCGCGTGGTCCACGACGACGCGGGAGTGCTCCTGCGGGTGGTGGACCGTCCAGTCCTCGATGCGCAGCACCTCCTCGCCGATGTCCGGGGTGCGGTCGGGGTAGCGGCTCTGCAGGTCGCGGCCGACCATGCCCTTGATGATGCGCTCCTCGCTGATGGAGTCGCGCTCGAGGTCGAGGGTCTCGATGGTCTTGCCGTCGCGGATGATCGTCACCGCGTCGGCGATCGCCTTGATCTCGTTCAGCTTGTGGCTGATGATGATGCTCGTGATGCCCTGGCCCTTGAGGTGCTTGATCAGGTCGAGCAGGTGGGCGGAGTCCTCGTCGTTGAGCGCGGCGGTGGGCTCGTCGAGGATGAGGAGCTTCACCTCCTTCGAGAGCGCCTTCGCGATCTCCACGAGCGGCCGCTTGCCGACGCCGATGTCGGCGATCCGCGTCGCCGGGTTGTCGTTCAGCCCGACGCGGGCGAGGAGCTTCGCGGCCTCGAGGTTGGTGGCGTTCCAGTCGATGAAGCCGCCCTTGGAGATCTCGTTGCCGAGGAAGATGTTCTCCGCGATGGAGAGGTAGGGGCTGAGCGCGAGCTCCTGGTGGATGATCACCACGCCCGACTTCTCGCTGTCGCGGATGTCGGAGAAACTCGACGACCTCGTCCTCGAGGACGATGTCGCCGTCGCAGGCAGCCCGCGGGGTACACGCCGGAGAGGACCTTCATGAGGGTCGACTTCCCGGCGCCGTTCTCGCCGCAGATCGCGTGGCACGTGCCGCGCGTGACCTCGAGATTGACGTCCTGCAGGCCCACGCCGGGGAACGTCTTGGTGATGCCGCGCATCTCGAGAATGTGGTTGGCCATGGCCTGCCTCGCTTTGTGGATGGTGGTGCCGGGTGCCCGGCGGTGGTGCTCCGGGCGGCGGGTGAGCGCCGCCCGGGGCTGGGGCCGGCCGTGGTGCACGGCCGGCCCGAGCCGGGGGAGGCCGGTCGACGCGAGCGTCGACCGGCCGGGGTGCACCGCGCTTCGTGCGGTGCGGGTGCGGCTGCTCGCCCTTGTCGATCTCGTCCTGCGTGTAGTAGCCGCTGTCGACGATGACCTCGATGAGGTTGTCCTTCGTGACGGTGACCGGGGGGAACTGCTTGGTCGGGACGTCCTTCACCTTGTTGTGGTTGGTGTCGGGCGCGTCCGGGGTCTCGCCCTTCAGCAGGTCGTCGACCATGGTGACGGCCTCGGCGCCGAGGAGGCGCGTGTCCTTGAAGATCGTCGAGTACTGGACGCCGTCGAGGATGAGCTTGTCGGACGCCTTCTCGCCGTCCTGGCCCGTGATGATCGGCATGGCGTCGTCCGCCGTGCCGCTCGAGCGCAGGGCGTTGATCACGCCGCGCGACAGGCCGTCGTAGGGCGAGAGCACGCCGTCGAGCTGCTGGCCGCCGCCGTACGAGCCGCTGAGGAGGTTCTCCATGCGCGCCTGGGCGCCCTCGAGCTTCCACTGCTGGATCGCGACCTGGCTGAACTCCGACTGGCCGGAGCCGATCGTGACCTGGCCCGAGTCGAGGAACGGCTTGAGGACCGACATCGCGCCGTCGTAGAAGAACAGCGCGTTGTTGTCGTCCGGGCTGCCCGCGAAGATCTCGATGGTCTTCTTCTCGGTGCTGCCGGTGCTGTTGCCGTCGGCGTCGACGAGGCCCATGCCCTGCAGGAGGGAGTTGCCCTGGAGCACGCCGACCTGCTGGTTGTCGAACGTCGTGTAGTAGTCGACGTCCTCGGTGCCGTTGATCAGGCGGTCGTACGCGATGACCTTGACGCCGTCGTCGGCCGCGGTCTTGAGGACCTGGGTCAGCGCGGTGCCGTCGATCGAGGCGACGATGAGGGCCTTGGCGCCCTTGTTCAGCATCGTCTCGATCTGCGAGATCTGGTCCTGGACCTTGTCGTTCGCGTACTGCAGGTCGACCTGGTAGCCCAGGTCGGTGAGCTGCTTCTGCACGTTGTTGCCGTCGTCGACCCAGCGCTCGCTGGTCTTGGTCGGCATGGCGACGCCGACGAGGGTGTCGGCGGGGTTCGCCTTCGCCGTCGGCGGCGGCGCCGCCGCCGCCTCCGCCGCCGCCGGAGCAGGCGGCGAGGGAGAGGGCGATGCTCGTGGCGGCGATGCCGACGAGGACCTTGCTCATCTTCACGGTCGTGTCCTTTCGTACTGCTGCTGTGAGACGCGGATCCGGCATCTGCGCCGGGTCCGGGCCTGGTGTCGGTGTACAGGCCCTGGGCCAGGCGGTGGTACGCCTGGTTCCAGCGGACTTCCTTGGTGAAACCCTTGAGGGTCGTGTCCTCGTCGATGACGAGGAGCTCCGTGCGCGCGATCTCGGCGAAGTCCTCGAAGACCTCGACGCCGAGCTGCGTGCTCATGACCGTGTGGTGGGCGGCCCCTGCGGTGAGCCAGGCCGCGGCGCTCGTCGCGAAGTCCGGTGCGGGCTTCCACACGGCACGGGCGACGGGCAGGTTCGGGAGGGGCTCGTCGAGCGGCACGACCTCCACGACGTTGGCGACGATGCGGAAGCGGTCGCGCATGTCCGACATGGCGACGACGACCGCGGGGCAGGGGTCGGTGTCGAAGACGAGGCGCACCGGGTCCTCGCGGCCCCCGATGCCGAGCGGGTGGATCTCGAGGCTCGGACGGCTCGTGGTGAGCATCAGGCAGACCTGAGCATGTGGGCACCGAGGATCTTCTTCCTCGCCCGGGACGAGGTGGTCGGTGCCGTCCTCCATGAGGCTCGCCGCCGGGGAGGCCCGCGCCCATAACCTTCGCCGCGCGGATGAGGACGGCCGTCTTCCAGTCGCCCTCGGCGCCGAAGCCGTACCCCTCGGCCATGAGGCGCTGGACCGCGAGGCCGGGGAGCTGGCGGAGCCCGCCGAGGTCCTCGAAGCTCGTGGTGAAGGCGCCGAAGCCGCCCTCCTCGAGGAACGAGCGGAGCCCGACCTCGATGGCCGCGCCGTAGCGGAGCGACTCGTGGCGCTCGGCGCCGCGCCGCAGCTCGGGAGCGATGTCGTAGAGCTCCTCGTACTCGTCGACCAGCGCGTCGATCTCGGCGTCGGTCGCCGCGTCCACGCGCTGGAGCCGAGGTCGTTGACGCCCCAGGTGTTGACGCTGACGCCGAACTTCAGCTCGGCCTCCGTCTGTCGCCCTCGGTGACGGCGACGTAGCGCATGTTGTCGCCGAAGCGGGCGACCTTGAGCTCGTGCACGGCGGCCCAGCCGGCGGCGGCGCGCATCCAGGTGGCGATGCTCGTGCGGACGGACTCGGTGCTGACGTGGCCGACGACGGTCTTGCGGGTGACGCCGAGCCGCGACTGGATGTAGCCGAACTCGCGGTCGCCGTGCGCCGCCTGGTTGAGGTTCATGAAGTCCATGTCGATGCTGCTCCAGGGCAGCGCGACGTTGGCCTGCGTGTGCAGGTGCAGGAACGGCTTCTGGAGGGCGTCGAGGCCCTGGATCCACATCTTCGCGGGGCTGAACGTGTGCATCCAGGCTATGAGGCCGATGGTGCGGTCGCTCGCGTTGGCCTCGAGGGCCATGCGGCGGATGCTGTCGGAGTCCCTGAGGACGGGCTTCCACACGACACGGACGGGGACGTCCGACGCCTCCTCGAGCTGCCGGGCGATCTCCTGCGACTGCTCGGCGACCTGCTGGAGGGTCTCCTCGCCGTACAGGTTCTGGCTGCCGGTGAGGACCAGACCTCGTAGTGGTCGAGGGACGTGGTGATGCGGCTCACTCTCAGGGCTCCTTGGGGTGCTTGTCCCCGTAGACGTTCTGGTAGCGGTCGAACAGGGAGTCGACGGCCTCCACGGGGAGGGGGTCGGCTCGCCCAGCTGGCGGGAGATGTGCACGGTGCGCGCCACGTCCTCGACCATGACGGCCGCCTTCACCGGCGTCCTTCGCGTCCTTGCCGATGGTGAACGGGCCGTGGCCCGCCATCAGCACGGCGCGGGAGCGGTGGCCGGTGAGGGTCTCCACGATGCCGCGGCCGATCGAGTCGTCGCCGATGATGGCGAACGGGCCGACAGGGGATCTCGCCGCCGAACTCGTCGGCCATGGCGGTGATCACGCGCCGGGATGGGCTCGCGACGGGCCGCCCGCACGCCACCGCGTAGGTGGGGAGCGCGCGTGGACCACGCCGCCCACCTCGGGCATGTTGCGGTAGACGTACGCGTGCGCCGCCGTGTCGCTCGAGGGCGCGTTGCGGGAGCCCGGGGTGTCCGGGATGACGTTGCCGTCGAGGTCGCAGAGGATCATGTTCTCGGGGCTCAGGTCGTCGTAGCTCACGCCGGACGGCTTGATCACGAAGAGGTCGGCGCCGGGGACGCGTCCGGAGACGTTGCCGCCGGTCCAGACCACGAGCCCGTAGCGCACGAGCTCCGCGTGCAGGCGGGAGACCTCCGGGGCGCGGACGCGGGCGACCGCGGCCTCGATCTCGGGTGCGTAGGCGCTCACGCGCGGGCCTCCCTCTTCAGCGACTTGAGGCGCTTCATGACGTCGTTGGCGCCGCGACCGAAGCAGTCGTGCAGCGTCGAGTACTCCTCGTACAGGCGGTCGTAGGCGAGCGACCGCTCCTCGTCCGGCTGGTAGCGGCCGCGCTCGACCTTGCCCATGGCGTCGCCCGCGACGCGGACGTCGGGGTAGGCGCCGGCAGCCACGGCCGCGTGGATCGCGGAGCCCAGCGCGGGGCCCTGCTCGCTGGTGATGACCGAGATGGGGAGGCGGAGGATGTCGCTGTACGCCTGCATGAGGAACGCGTTCTTCAGCAGGCCGCCCGCCACGATGAACTCGGTGACGGGGACGCCCGAGGCGCCGAACGTCTCGACGATCTTGCGGGTGCCGAACGCGGTGGCCTCGAGCAGCGCCCGGTAGACCTCCTCGGTGCGGGTGGTGAGCGTCGTGCCGACGACGAGGCCGGAGAGCTCGTGGTCGACGAGGACCGAGCGGTTGCCGGAGTGCCAGTCGAGCGCGACGAGCCCGTGGCCGCCGACGGGCTGGTCGGCCGCGAGGTCGGTGAGGTGCTGGTGCACGCTCTTGCCGGCCGCGGCGGCCTCCTCGGCGTAGCGCGCCGGGACCTGGTTCTTGACGTACCAGGCGAAGATGTCGCCCACGCCGGACTGGCCGGCCTCGTAGCCGTAGAGGCCCGAGACGATGCCGCCGTCGACCACGCCGCACATGCCGGGGACCTCGGTGAGCACGTCGCTGTTCATCACGTGGCAGGTGCTCGTGCCCATGATGGCGACCATCTGGCCGGGCTCGACCGCGCGGGCGACGGGGGCGGTCACGTGCGCGTCGACGTTGCCGACCGCGACCGCGATGCCCTCCGGGAGGCCCGTCCAGGCGGCGGCCTCGGCCGACAGGGTGCCGGCCGCGGAGCCGAGCTGGCCGATCTCGTGGGCGACCTTGTCCTCGGCGAAGGAGGCGAAGTCCGGGTTGAGCGCCCCGAGGAACTCGCGGGTGGGGTACTCGCCGTCCTGCAGGATGCCCTTGTAGCCGGCGGTGCAGGCGTTCCGGACATAGGAGCCGGTGAGCTGCCACACGATCCAGTCGGCCGCCTCGACCCAGTGGTCCATGAGGCCGTAGAGCTCGGGGTCCTCCTCGAGGAGCTGGAGGCCCTTGGCGAACTCCCACTCGCTCGAGATGAGGCCGCCGTAGCGGGCGAGCCACTTCTCGCCGCGCTCCTCGGCCAGCGCGTTGATGCGGTCGGCGTGCGACTGCGCGGCGTGGTGCTTCCAGAGCTTGACGTAGGCGTGGGGGCGGTCGGCGAAGCCCTCGACCTCGTTGAGCGGCGTGCCGTCGGCGAGGGTGGGGACCATGGTGCAGGCCGTGAAGTCGGTGCCGATGCCGATGACGCGGGCGGGGTCGATGCCGGCCTCGCGGATGGCGGCGGGAACCGCCTGCTTCAGGACGTCGACGTAGTCGCTCGGCACCTGCAGGGCCCACTCGGGCGGGAGCTGCGCGCCGGTCGCGGCGAGCGTGTCGTCCATGACCGCGTGCGGGTAGTCGAGGACGCCGGATCCGAGCTCGACGCCGTCCGATACGCGCACGACGACGGCGCGGCCGAGAGGGTGCCGTAGTCGACCCCGATGACGTACTGCTCGGACCGCGGAGCGCTCTCGCTCTGCGGAGCCTGGCCGGCCTCGGCATCGCGGGGGGCAGGGGCACTGGGCACGGGATCGACTCCTTCCGTCTGATGCAGTGCGGCCCGGGAAGGCCGCGCGGGATGTGAACGGTCACATCGGCGGATGTCACTCTCACACCCGGACGATCGACCTGTCAAGCCGAGACGGCCGGACCCCTCGGAATGGGGTGGCGGCGGCCCGGATCGGGAGCCTGCCGGTCGCCCGGCGGTCAGGACGAGGGCGGTCCCGTGGACGCCCGGACGACGAGCTCGGGCATGATCGTGCCGCTGTAGCGGTCGCCCGAGCCGCCCATCCCGTCGAGCAGGAGAGCCACCGAGCGGCGCCCGACCTCGGCGAAGTCCTGGCGCACCGTCGTGAGTGGCGGCCAGAAGTGCGCCGCCTCGGGGATGTCGTCGAAGCCGACGATGCTGACGTCCCGCGGCACGTCGAGCCCGGCGTCGCGGACGGCGTGGATGAGGCCGAGCGCCATCTGGTCGTTGCTGGAGAAGATCGCGGTGAAGTCGCGGAGGCGCAGCATCTCCCGGCCCGCGTAGTAGCCGAACTCCGCGGTCCAGTCGCCGAGGATCGGCGCCGTGGTGGGCACGTCGGCCGCCGACATCGCATCGAGGAAGCCGCGCATGCGCGCCTCCGCCTCGATCCAGTCCTGGGGGCCGGCGAGGTGGTAGATGTCCCGGTGGCCGAGGTCCAGCAGGTGGCGCGTGGCGAGCCGGGCACCGGCGATCTGGTCGACGGAGAGCGCATGCGCGTCCCCGAGGCCGTCGCTCTGCATGGTCACGTACGGCACGTCGAGCGACATGCTGGCGATGACCTCGCGGACGCGGACCTGGGGCGCGACGACCACGAGCCCCTCCACGGCCTGCTCCACGAGGTGGCCGAGCGCGACCTGGATCGCGGCCTCGTCGGACGACGCGAGGTTCGTGGTCGTGACCAGGTACCCGGCCTCGCGCGCCGCCGCCTCGATGGCCGCGATCGAGGAGGCCGGCCCGTACTGCGAGCTCTGCGAGGTGAGGACCCCGATGGTGCGCGAGCGGCTCGTGACGAGCGCACGGGCGGCGCGGTTCGGCCGGTACTGCACCTGCTCCATCACGTCGAGCACGCGCTGGCGGGTCTCGGCGCGCAGGGAGGGCGAGTCGTTGAGCACGCGGGAGACGGTCTGGTGCGAGACGCCGGCGAGGCGCGCGACGTCGCGGATGCTGGGCGCGCGTCCGCGCGGCGTCTCCGTCGTCATCATCGACCCTCGTCCTCGTGCGGGGCCCGTGCCCCTGCGGCGCCGTGCGGCGCAGCTGTCACATTGTCACATGTGACAGTCACACGCGGGATGACGAGTGCCTGCGACGGTCGAGCCGGCCCACGGGACGCGCGGCGTGGCGGGTCGTCGCCCTGCGGCAGACTGGTCGTCCACCGACGAGAGGCACCACCTGTGACGATCACCGCCGCGGCAGACGGATCCGCGCTCGGCAACCCCGGCCCCGCCGGATGGGCCTGGTACGTCGACGACGAGCACTGGGCCGCGGGCGGCTGGGCGCACGCCACGAACAACCAGGGCGAGCTCAAGGCCGTGCTCGAGCTGTTCCGCGCGACCGCCCACCTCGACGACGACCTCCTCGTGCTCTGCGACAGCCAGTACGTCATCAACTCGGTGACGAAGTGGATGCCCGGGTGGAAGCGCAAGGGCTGGCGGAAGGGCGACGGCAAGCCGGTGCTCAACGTGGAGCTGCTCAAGGAGATCGACGCCGAGATCCAGGGCCGGCGCTACCGCTTCGAGTGGGTCAAGGGGCACGCGAACCACCCGCTCAACGAGGCCGCCGACGTGCGCGCACGCGCCGTGGCGACCGCCTTCCAGGGCCGCAGCGCCATCCCGGCGGGGCCCGGCTGGGCCGGTCACGCCGCCGACGACCCGGCCGACGCGGGTGACGCCGACGCGGCCTCCGAGGCCGCGGCCGTGGAGGCGGACGCCGCGCGCGCGGCCGATCCCGTCGTCGCCGCCGCCGAGGAGCTGGAGGCGGAGGCCCCCGCGCAGCCCGGCCTGTTCGACTTCGACGCGTTCGACGAGGAGGCGGCGCCGGAGCCCGGCGACACCGCCCTCACGATCGCGCTCGACCATGACGCGATGGCCCGGCTCAGCGCCCACGCGCGGGACCGCGGCGTGAGCGTCGACGAGGCCGTGCGGCTCCTGCTCCCCTGAGCGGGCGACCGGCCGCACGGGAGGGGCGTCGGTGCGCGGACGGATCCGCGCCGACGCCCCGCCCGTGCCCCGCGCCTAGTGCTTGCCCTGCTTGAGCGCCTTGCCGAGCGCGCGCTCGAGGTCGACCACGAGGTCCTCGACCGCCTCGATGCCGACCGATAGGCGCACGAGGTCGTCCGGCACCTCCAGCGGGGTGCCCTTGACGGACGCGTGCGTCATCTCGGACGGGTAGCTGATGAGCGACTCGACGCCGCCCAGCGACTCCGCGAGCTGGAAGACGCGGGTCCCCTCCACGACGCGGCGCGCGGCCTTCGCTCCCCCGCGCACCTGGAACGAGATCATGCCGCCGAAGCCCGAGCATCCGCGACTTCGCGATGTCGTGGCCCGGGTGCTCGGGCAGGCCCGGGTAGTGCACGACCGTCACGTCGGGGTGCTGCTGCAGGAACGCGGCGATCTCCTCCGCGTTGGAGGAGTGGCGCTCGACGCGCACGGCGAGGGTCTTGATGCCCCGCGTGGTGAGCCACGCGTCCATGGGGCGGGAGACGGCGCCGACGGCGAACTGCAGGAAGCCGACCTTCTCCGCCAGCTCGTCGTCGTCGAGGATCAGCGCGCCCCCGAGCACGTCGGAGTGCCCGCCGAGGTACTTCGTGGTGGAGTGCACGACCACGTCGGCGCCGAGCGTGAGCGGCTGCTGCAGGTACGGCGAGGCGAAGGTGTTGTCGACGACCACGGTGGCGCCGGCCGCGTGCCCGAGGTCGGCGAGCGCGCGGATGTCGCTGATCTTCATGAGCGGGTTGCTGGGCGTCTCGACCCAGAGGACCTTCGCGGGGCCGGACCCGAGGACCCGCTCCACCGCGGCGAGGTCGCTCATGTCGACGGTCTCCACGACGACGCCCCAGTCGCCCAGGACGCGCGTGAGCAGGCGGTAGGTGCCGCCGTACACGTCGTCGCTCAGCACGATGCGGTCGCCCGGACGGGTGATCGCGCGCAACAGGGTGTCCTCGGCCGCGAGGCCGGAGGCGAACGAGAACGCGTGGCGGCCCCGCTCGAGCGACGCGAGGAGCTCCTGCAGGCCGGTGCGCGTGGGGTTGGCGCTCCGCGCGTACTCGTAGCCGCCGCGGAGGCCGCCGATGCCGTCCTGGACGAACGTGCTCGTCAGGTAGAGGGGCGGGATCACGGCGCCCGTGGTGGGATCCGGGTCCTGCCCGGCGTGGATCGCGCGGGTGTCGAAGTCGTGCTTGTCGCTCACGGTGCTCGTCTCTGTGCGTCGGGGGATCGCGGGCCTCGGCCGGCGGATCAGTCGGTGAGGTAGGTCAGGAGGTCGTGCCGGGTGATGACGCCGACGGGCTTGCCGCCGTCGGTCACCATGAGCGCGTCGGCGGATCCGAGCGCGCGCCACGCCTCGGGCACCGTCTCGTTGACGCCGATGAGGCCGAAGGCGTCGCCGGCGAACGGCCCCACCTGGTCGGACAGCTGCGCGCGGCCGCTGAACACCAGCTCCAGCAGGCTGCGCTCGTCCACGGCACCCGCCACCTCGCCCATGACGACGGGGGGCTCAGCCGCGAGGACCGGCAGCTGCGAGACGTCGTACTCGGTCATGATGCGGATGGCGTCGCGGATGGTGTCGTTCGGGTGCGCGTGCACGAGGTCCGGCAGGCTGCCGGTCTTCGCGCTCATCACGTCGGCGACCGTGCGCTCGCCGGACACCTTCGCGAACCCGTAGGAGCGCATCCACCGCTCGTTGAAGATCTTGCCGAGGTAACCGCGGCCGCCGTCGGGCAGGAGGACGACCATGACGTCGTCGGGGCCGAGGTCCTTCGCGGCCTTGAGGGCGGAGACGACCGCCATGCCGCTCGACCCGCCGACGAGCAGCCCCTCCTCGCGCGCGAGCCGGAGCGTCATGTCGAACGACTCCTGGTCGCTCGACGCGATGACCTCGTCGACCACGTCGGGGTCGTAGGCCGCCGGCCAGAAGTCCTGCCCCACGCCCTCGACGAGGTACGGGCGGCCGGTGCCGCCGGAGTACACCGAGCCCTCGGGGTCGGCGCCGACGATGCGCACGCGCCCCTCCGACACCTCCTTGAGGTACCGGCCGACGCCGCTGATGGTGCCGCCGGGTCCCGACGCCCGCCACGAAGTGGGTGATCTCCCCCTCGGTGTCGCGCCAGATCTCCGGACCCGTGGTCTCGTAGTGGCTGAGCGGCCCGTTCGGGTTGGAGTACTGGTCGGGCTTGAACGCGCCCGGGATCTCGCGCGCGAGCCGGTCGCTCACCGAGTAGTAGGAGTCGGGGTGGTCGGGCGCCACGGAGGTGGGCGTGACGACGATCTCGGCGCCGTACGCCGTGAGGACGTTCCGCTTGTCCTCCCCGACCTTGTCCGGCAGGACGAACACGCAGCGGTAGCCGCGCTGCTGGGCGACGAGCGCGAGGCCGACGCCGGTGTTGCCGGACGTGGGCTCGACGATCGTGCCGCCGGGCTGCAGCTTCCCGTCGCGCTCGGCGGCGTCGATGATGCGGGTCGCGATGCGGTCCTTGGCGCTGCCGCCGGGGTTCAGGTACTCGACCTTCACCAGCACGGTCGCCTGGATGCCCTCGACCACCCGGTTCAGCTTGACGAGCGGGGTGTTCCCGATGAGGTCGAGGATCGTGTCGGCGTACTTCACGTGAGGTGGGGCTCCCGGCTCTGAGGTGCGCGATCCGACGGGACCGCCCGTCCAGTGTAGGCGCGCCCGCACGCGCTGTTACGGGGGCGCCGGTCCGCTCCAGCAGGGGGCGCCCGGCCCGACCGTTACCCTGGCCCCACGTTCCCCCAGCAGAGAAGGACCATCCGTGGCGCGACGCGACGACACCACGCCCTCCGGCGACACGAGCGGACGGCCCGTCCCGCCGACCGCCAAGCAGGCCCAGAAGGACCTCACGGTCAAGCAGCAGCGCGAGGCGCGCCGCGCCGAGAAGGTGGCCGCGCTGAAGAAGCAGCAGGACCGCGCGCGTCGCAACCGCCTCGTCGGCATCATCACGGGATCCGCGGCCGCGGTCGCCGTCGTCGCGATCGTCATCGGCGTGGTCGTCTCCAGCGGCACGCCGCAGCAGGATCCGGACGACATCACCATCCAGGGCCTGCAGACGTGGGACTCGCTCCCCAGCACGCACGTGCAGGGCACGGTCGACTACGCGGCCAAGTACCAGGGCATGAGCCCGCCGGCCGGTGGCGAGCACAACGCCATGTGGCTGAACTGCGGCGTCTACGACCAGCCGCAGCCGAACGAGAACGCGGTGCACGACCTCGAGCACGGCGCCGTGTGGATCACCTACGACGCCGACCAGGTCACCGGCGACGACCTCTCGAACCTGCAGAAGTACGCGGAGTCGTTCGGCGGCTACGTCACCATGTCCCCCTACGAGGGCATCGACACCCCCATCGCCCTCTCCGCCTGGGGCGCGCAGGTCAAGGTCGACTCGGTCGACGACCAGCGCATCAAGGACTTCATGGCCAAGTACTGGAAGAGCCCCGACGCCCCCGAGGCCGGCGCCGCGTGCACCGGCGCGCTCGAGGGCGAGGGCCGGGTCGGCTGATCGTGGCGGATCGCGGGGTCGACGCCTCCGGGCGCGACGGTGACGCGGACGCGGTGATCGACCACGTCCCGGACGACGACATCCGCGAGGAGGAGCTCGAGGGCCTCATCGCGCACGGCGACCAGGCGCGCGCCCGGGGACGCCGCATCCGCATCGGCCTGGCCGCCGGCATCGTGGCGGTCGCCCTGGTCGTCGCCGGGCTGCTCGTCGGCCGCGTCACCGCGCCCGTCTCGGCCCTGACGCCGAGCACCAACAGCGCGGAGGCGGGGTTCTCCGCGACATGCAGGTGCACCACGAGCAGGCCGTGCAGATGTCGCTGCTGATCATCGACCGCACGGACGACCCCGAGGTGAAGCTCATCGCGCAGGACATCGCCCAGGCGCAGTCGCAGCAGGCCGGCCAGATGTACGCGTTCCTCACCTCGTGGGGCCTCGACCAGGCGCCGTCGCAGGCGCGCATGACGTGGATGACCCTGCCCACGCTCGACGGCCGGACCGATCACGGGTCGATGGACATGACCCCCGGCGCCACCATGCCGGGCCTCGCGTCGCAGGCCGACCTCGACGAGCTGCGGGGGCTCACGGGCGTGGACGCCGAGAGGAAGTACCTCACCCTCATGATCGCCCACCACCGCGGCGGCGTGGAGATGGCCCAGGCCCTCCTCGACCGGTCGCGGAACCCCCTCGTCACCGACCTCGCCACTGGCATGGTCACGGTGCAGGACAAGGAGATCCTCTACATGCAGCAGCTCCTCGACGCCCGGTCCTGACCGCGCGTCGCGCCCCTGTGTGCCCGACCGCCCGTCCGCCTCGCGGGCGGGCGGTCCGTCGTCGCGGGGAGGGGCGGTCCGTCGTCGGGGAGGGGCGCCGGCTCGGCGGCCTCGGTGCGCTGGTCGCTGTAGAGGCGCGCGTACTCGCCCCGGCGTGCCAGCAGCTCCGCGTGCGTGCCCTGCTCCACGATGCGGCCGGCCACGACCACGAAGATGACGTCGGCGTCGACGACGGTGGAGAGCCGGTGCGCGATGGCGATGGTCGTGCGGCCGCGGGAGGCCGTGTCGAGCGCCTGCTGCACGACGCGCTCCGAGATGGAGTCCAGGGCGCTCGTCGCCTCGTCGAGGATGAGCACGGCCGGGTCCTTCAGCAGCACGCGCGCGATCGCGATGCGCTGCTTCTCGCCGCCCGAGAGCCGGTAGCCCCGCTCCCCACCAGGGTGTCGTACCCGTCGGGGAACGACTCGATGGTCTGGTGGATGTTCGCCGCCCGGGCCGCCTGCTCGACCTGCTCCTGCGTGGCGCCCGGCCGGGCGTAGCGCAGGTTCTCGCCGATGGTGGCGTGGAAGAGGTACGTCTCCTGGCTCACGATGCCGATGTTCTCCAGCAGCGACTCCTGCTGGAGGGCGCGCACGTCCTCGCCGGAGAACAGCACCCGGCCGCCGGTCACGTCGTGGAACCGCGGGATCAGGTACGACACGGTGGTCTTGCCGGCGCCCGAGGGGCCGACGAACGCCGCGAACTGGCCGGGCTGGATCTCGAACGACATGCCGTCGAGGGTGGGCCGCTCGCCGGGTCGCGTGTCCGGGTAGGAGAAGCGCACGTCGTCGAACGCGACGCGGCCGAGCGCGGGACCGGCGGGCACCGGACGCGGCGTCGCGGCCGGTCGCGGATGGCGGGCTCGAGGTCGAGGTACTCGAAGATGCGGGCGAACAGGGCGCCCGAGGTCTGCAGGTCGAGCGCGACCCGCATGAGGCCGATGAGCGGCCGCATGAGGCGCGCCTGCACGGTCGTGAACGCCACGATCGTGCCCGCCGTGATGCTGACGCCGCCCGTGATGAGGAACCCGGCGACCACGTAGACGATGGCCGGGATGATGGAGAGGAAGATCTGCACGAGCGCGAAGAACCACTGCCCGCTCATCTGCTGGCTCACCTGCAGCCGGATCTGCGTGCGGTTCTCGGCCTCGTAGCGCTCGGTCTCGGCGCCCTGGCGGTTGAAGCTTGGACAGCAGGATGCCCGAGACCGACAGGGTCTCCTGGGTGATCGCGGTCATGTCCGACAGGGACTCCTGCGTCCGCGACGCGATGCGTGCGCGCACCTGCCCGACGCGGCGCTGCGCTACCACGAGGACCGGCATGAGCACGACGGCGACGAGGGTCAGCTGCCAGTTGAGCACGAGCATCGCCGCGAGCGCCGCGATGACGGTGACGGTGTTGCCGAGCACGCTCGAGACCGTGTTGGTGAGGACCGCGGCCACGCCGCCCACGTCGTTCTGGAGGCGCGACTGGATGACGCCGGTCTTCGTGCGCGTGAAGAAGCCGAGCTCCATGCTCTGCAGGTGCCGGAACAGGTCGACGCGCATGGATCCCATGACGCGGTTGCCGACGGTGGCGGTGAGGAACGTCTGCCAGACGCCGAGCCCGGCGCCGGCGACCCACACCACGATCATGATGGAGACGAGCTACCACGAGCACCGGGATGTCCGGGCCGCCCGTGGGCGGGAAGAGGCAGCGGTAGAACGCCTGCTGCGTGAGCAGCGGCGGCCACCGTGAGGACCCGCGCCGACGAGCACGAGCACGACCGTGAGCGTCAGCGCGCGGCGGTGCGGCCGGAACAGCTCCGCGATGCGCCCGAGCAGGTTCTCGACCCTCGGCGCCTGGGCGTTGGCCGCGCGCTGGGCGTCGGCGTCGGCCGCGCTCACCCGCCCCGGGGCGTCCGCCTCCACGCATCCCGCCGCCCGCGGCGATGTCGCCCATCCTCGTCATTCCGGCGATTTTACGCCCGTGGGGGATCGCTCCCGACCACGCCCGCGGCGCGCACGGCGACGGCCCGGCCGCCGCGTAGAGCGGACGACCGGGCCGTGGTGGCGCGCGGGCGGATCAGCCCTTCGTGGACCCCGCCAGCAGGCCGCGCACGAAGTAGCGCTGGAGGCTGAAGAACACGATGAGCGGCACGATGAGCGAGACGAACGCGGCGGCGGTGAGCCGCTGCCAGTCCTGCCGCGCGTCCCCGTCGAGCTCCGCCAGGCGCTGCGTGAGCGGCGCCACGTCCGCGGTGCCGCCGGAGAAGATGAGCGCCACGAGCAGGTCGTTCCACACCCACAGGAACTGGAAGATCGCGAACGACGCGATGGCCGGGAGGGCCAGCGGCAGCACGATGCGGAAGAACACCTGGCCGTGGCTCGCGCCGTCGACCCGGGCCGCCTCGATGACCTCGCCCGGGATCTCCGAGATGAAGTTGTGCAGCAGGAAGATCGCGAGCGGCAGCGCGAAGATCGTGTGCGCCACCCACACCGGCAGGTAGCCCTGGTCGGGGATGATCGGGATGACCGAGTGCACGGCCTCCTGCAGCGGCCGCAGGGTGCGCGTGAACATCTGCAGCAGCGGGATGAGCGCCATCTGCAGCGGCACGATCTGCAGCGCGAAGATCAGCACGAACGAAGCCCTTGAACTTGATCCACGCGAACGCGTACGCGGCCATGGAGGCGATGACGAGCGGGAACAGGGTCGCCGGGATGGCGATGGCGAGCGAGTTCACGAAGTACGAGCCGAGCTGCGGCGACGACTGGGACGTCGAGAGCAGCACGTCCTGGTAGTTGTCGAGCGTGAAGCCCGGGTTCTGGAAGATGGTCCACCAGCCGGTGGTCTGGATGAGGCCGGCCGGGCGGAACGAGGAGACGAACAGCCCGAAGGTCGGCGGCGTTCCAGAGCACCGCGATGATGAGGGCTGCGGCGGTCGCGCGGCGCGACGTGAGGCGGTTCTTGACGCGACGGCTCTTCGCGCCGACCGATGCGGCCTGCTCGATGGCGCCGCGGCGGGTCCCGCGGTCGGCGACCGGGAGGTCGGGGGGTGCGAATTGCTGCATCGGATCTCCTTCTGCTTGCTCATGACGCGGACGTTGTAGATGACGATCGGCAGCACCATGAGGAACAGCACGATCGCGAGGGCGGACCCTCGGCCCTGCTCGCCGGCGCGGAACGCCTGCGTGTACATCTCGTTGGCGATGACGCTCGTCTCGAAGTTGCCCGCGGTCATGGTGCGGACGAT